>NZ_JBUZTL010000005.1:0-247579 GCF_055408345.1 Pseudomonas sp. B424
CAGGCGCCACAGCTACAACGGATACCACTCTCCAGTAGCAGCGGAAAAGATGGCGGCGTGAGAACCGAAAAGAATGTCCGAAATTACTGGACCAGTTCAGCTTGCTCGCGATAACGTCACCCGGTTTACCTGACAGGCCGCGTCGATATCATCGCGAGCAAGCCCGCTCCCACGGCTGGCCAAGGTGCCACCTCCTGCTTTTCATCGCCCAACTTGCGTTTACCCCGGACTTTCGTTAAGAATTGGTAATTATTCTCAATAACGTTTAGGCAAAGTCCTATGTCATCGGGTGAACCCTCCTACCAGACAGCTATCACCGAGCTGTACTGCGAGCACCACGGCTGGCTGTTTGGCTGGTTACGCAGAAAGCTCGGTTGTGCGCACAACGCCGCCGATCTGGCGCAGGACACCTTCACCCGAATCCTCAATGCCCGCGAATCCGTGGCTACCCTGCGTGAACCCCGGGCCTTTTTGAGCACCACTGCGCGCCGGCTGATTATCGACCAGGTACGCCGCAAGCAGATTGAAAACGCCTACCTGCAAGAGCTTGCCCTCACCGCGCAAGCGCTCGAGGGCTTTCAATCGCCCGAGCAAATCCTCACCACCCTGGAAGCCCTGGAACAGATCGCCTTTATTCTCGAAGGCATGCAGGACAAGCCGCGCCAGGCTTTTGTGCTGTATTACCTGGACGGCCTGACCCAGAGCGAAATCGCCCGGCAACTGGAGCTGTCTGACCGCACGGTGCGCAAGTACCTGATCCAGGCTCTGCTGCATTGCAGCCACAGCCTGGACACCTGACCGAGCCATGTCCGAGCAGCCCCAAACGATAGATGAACAAGCCGCCGACTGGATTCTTCGCCTGCATGAGGAAGGTTTCAATGACGGGCTGCGCCTGGAATTCGAGCACTGGAAACGACAAAGCCCGCAGCACGCGGCTTCAGCCCTGCGCATGCAAGATGTCATCAGCCGCCTGCAGTCCCTGCGCGAACACTCTGCCCCGGCAAAAGCGGCGCTCAACGCAGCATTCCGCGGGCGAAAGGCTGCACCCTCGCGCAAACACCACTTGCGCGCCCTGCTGATTGCCGGTTGCCTGGCCTTGCCGCTCACGTTGCTTCTGAAAAGCCATTACCCCGAGCGGTGGCTGGCCGATATCAGCACCGGCCCCACCGACTGGCAAACCCGGCGCCTTGCCGACAACTCAAGCATCACCCTCAGCGGCACCAGCGCAGTCAATGTGCATTTCGACGGCAAGGAGCGCCGTATCGAACTGCTCCAGGGTGAAGTACTGGTCGACGTCGCCCACGACAGCACCCGCCCGTTTTTTGTGCAGACGGACCAAGGCAGCATGCGCGCACTGGGCACCCGCTTCGTGGTCAAACGCCAGGGCGACACCACGGTGTTGAGCATGTTGCAGTCGCGTGTTGCCGCGCAAAGCGTAGACGAACAACAGACCCTGGAAGTGGATGCCGGCTCGCAGGCACTGATCCGCCGCGGCTCGGTCGTGCTCAGCGGCAGCGTCTCCCCGGCCAGCATTGATGAGGCCTGGCGCCGTCATCAACTGGTGGTTGAAAACCAGCCCCTGACCCGGGTGCTCGATGAGATTTCACGCCATCGACGCGGCCATCTGCAGTTTGACCGTACCGCCCTGGCCGGCTTGCGCGTCTCGGCCGTGCTCCCCCTGGACGATACCGACTGGGCACTGCAACTGATCGCCGAAACCCTGCCCCTGCAGATCAAAACCTACACCCCGTGGCTGATTGTGATCAGCCAGCTGCAACAATCTAAAAAATAATAATTCGCATTCGTTCCGCTTTTTTCGAGTCAGCCGTCAAGGTAGATACAACGACTCATAAAGGACTGCGCTCTTCATGTCGACCTCCTACAACCTGCGCCGGCGCTTTGGCCCGCGCACTTGCACGCCTCTGGCCCTGGCCATTCACCTGATTGCAGCATCGGCGACTGGCGTGTTCTGCACCTCGATCGCTCAGGCGCAATCGGCGGCCGTGCAAACCTATGACATTCCCCCAGGCCCATTGAGCAGCGCGTTGAATCGCTTTGCGCAACAGGCCGGCGTGGCAATCATCTTTCAGTCGAACAATCTTGACGGGCTGAGCACCCCCGGGCTGCACGGTGCCTACAGTGAACATGAGGGCTTCGAGATGCTCTTGCGCGGCAGCGGTTTTACTGCGGTCAAAAGCGCCAACGGCTACATGCTCGATGCTCTGCCTGCCGCGGGCGGCGCCATGGAACTGGGCGCCACACAGGTGAGCGCCAACCAGTTGGGGACCATCACCGAAGGTACTGGCTCATATACCCCGGGCTCCATCGCAACCGCCACCCGGATGGTGCTGACACCGCGTGAAACGCCGCAGTCCATTTCCGTGGTGACACGCCAGGCCATGGACGACTTCGGCCTCAACTCGATCGATGACGTGATGCGCCACACCCCCGGCATCACCGTGGCTACCTATGACAGTGACCGCACCAGCTATTACTCCCGTGGTTTTGCGATCAAAAACTTTCAGTACGACGGCATCCCGATCCTGCAAGACCCGCAATACTCGGCCGGGCACACCCTCACCGACACGGCCATTTACGACCGGGTCGAGATCCTCAAGGGCGCAACCGGATTGCTCACAGGCGCAGGCGGCCCGGGCGGCACCATCAATATGGTGCGCAAAAAACCCACTCACGAATTCAAGGCTCATATCGATGTGGGTGCAGGTTCATGGGACAACTATCGCTCCGAAATTGATGTCAGCGGGCCATTGACCGAGAGCGGCAATGTGCGTGGTCGCGCCGTGGCGGCGTATCAGGACAAGCGCTCGTTCATGGATCACTACAAGCGTGACAGCGAGGTCTACTACGGCATTCTCGAGGTAGACCTGAGCCCCGACACCCTGCTGACCCTCGGCGCCGACTATCAGGACAACAACCCCAAGGGCTCCAGCTGGTCGGGCAGTGCCTCGCTGTTCAACTCTGCAGGCGACCGGATAAGCACCCCGCGCTCATTCAACAATGGCGCCAAGTGGAGCAGCTGGGAGCAATACACCCGCACGCTGTTCTCGACCCTGGAACACAACTTTGACAATGGTTGGGTCGTCAAAGGCCAGTACAACCACCAGATCAACGGCTACAACGCACCGCTGGGCGCCCTGCTCGACCCGGACGCGACCACCGGCCTGGCGAAAATGCTCGCCCGCAAGTACACCGGCGAATACGTCAGCGACAGCGGCGACCTGTTTGCCACCGGCCCGTTCAGCCTGCTGGGGCGCGAACATGAACTGGTCATCGGCGGTTCTGTGTCCAAGTCCCACTGGACCGGCAAGGACTACACCAACGCCAAAATGGTCAACAACGCCTACGACTACTACAACTGGAATGGCGACAGCCTCGAGCCGGACTGGGGCAGCGTCACCTCATACAACGACGAAACCACGCGCCAGACCGGTACCTACATGACCGGGCGCTTCAGCCTGACCGATGACCTGACCCTGATGCTCGGCACCCGGGTGGCCAACTACACCCTCACCGGCACCAGCCACGCCAAAGACACGGGCAAGGTCTTGCCTTACGCCGCCGTGATCTACGACCTCAACGACAACATTTCTGCCTACACCAGCTACACGGAGATTTTCCTGCCGCAGTCGTACTACCGCGATCGCGACAACAAGATGCTTGAACCCGATGAAGGCACCAACTATGAGGTGGGCCTCAAAGGCGAGTTCTTTGACGGCCGCCTGAATTCAAGCCTGGCGTACTTCGAAGTGCATCAGGACAACCGCCCTGAAGCGGATACGGCCTACAACGGCAATCCGACCAACCCGGACATCGACTATGCCTACAAAGGCATCAAGGCCAAGACCAAAGGTTACGAAGCAGAGATTTCTGGCGAGCTGATGCCCGGCTGGCAACTGCAAGCGGGCTATACGCACAAGGTGATCCGCGACCAGACCGGCAAAAAGGTCTCGACCTGGGAGCCGGAAGACCAGATCAACCTGTACACCAGCTACAAGTTGACTGGCGAACTCGACAAACTGACCTTGGGCGGCGGTGTTCGCTGGCAGGGTACGGGATGGCAGATGCTGACCAACTGGAACAAAGGGGGCGTGGAAGAAAAGTTCTCTCAAGACCCGTACTGGCTGGTTGATCTGATGGCGCGCTACCAGATTTCGAAAAACCTCTCGACCACCGTCAACCTCAACAACGCGTTCGACAAGTCGTATTACACCAACATCGGCTTCTACAACTCGTCGTATTACGGTGATCCGCGCAATGTGATGGTCAGTACGCGCTGGGATTTCTAAGAAAACCTCTCTAGCCGCTGCCGCAGGCCGCGATAAGGGCCGCAGGACCTTCGCTTTTTGTTGAATAACAGAAGCGGGTCGCTACGCAACCCATCGCAGCCTGCGGCAGCGGCTACAGGTTTTGATAAACCACAAAACACACGCGCACAAAAAAACCTGCACAAGGCAGGCTTTTTTGCGTATCACAAGCGTTCAAGGGGCTTGTGACTCTAATATGGCGCAGCGGACGGGACTCGAACCCGCGACCCCCGGCGTGACAGGCCGGTATTCTAACCGACTGAACTACCGCTGCGCGTAACACTGATAGCGAATGGTGGGTGATGACGGGATCGAACCGCCGACCCTCTGCTTGTAAGGCAGATGCTCTCCCAGCTGAGCTAATCACCCTTTCACTTCACTCTCATTGCGGGGCGCATTCTCTCACACTTTTTGTGTAAGTGGTTGTTTTTATTTAAGTTTTTTTCAAAACCCTTAAAAACTACCGTTTCCAGCACCCTGCATCTTTGATTTCACAGAGAACTGCAAAATCGAAGCCTTCAGGAAAAACCTGCATTCAGCGGGCTTATCCAACCACAACCGTTCAAGGGGCTTATGGTACAAAAAATGGCGCAGCGGACGGGACTCGAACCCGCGACCCCCGGCGTGACAGGCCGGTATTCTAACCGACTGAACTACCGCTGCGCGTAACACTGTGAGCGAATGGTGGGTGATGACGGGATCGAACCGCCGACCCTCTGCTTGTAAGGCAGATGCTCTCCCAGCTGAGCTAATCACCCTTTCACTCTCGGTGTGGCGCGCATTCTACGTAGCGACCTATAGTCTGGCAAGCACTTTTTAAAATAATTTTCCTAGGCATGACAAAGGCTTAGCTCAGGGTTGGCCTAAGCCGCCATGAAGCGAATAATGCCTTCTTTGTATATAGGAGTGATTCACCCCATGTGGTTCAAAAACCTGCTTATCTATCGCCTGACCCAAGATCTGCCTTTTGATGCGCAGGTGCTGGAAACTGCACTGGCCACCAAACCGGCCCGCTCATGTTCAAGCCAGGAACTGGCCACCTACGGTTTCGTTGCCCCGTTCGGCAAAGGCGAAGACGCACCGCTGGTTCACGTCAGCCAGGACTTCCTGCTGATCGCCGCCCGTAAAGAAGAACGCATCCTGCCAGGCAGCGTTGTGCGCGATGCATTAAAGGACAAGGTCGAAGAGATCGAAGCCGAACAGATGCGCAAGGTCTATAAGAAGGAGCGTGACCAGCTCAAGGATGAAATCATCCAGGCCTTCCTGCCACGTGCCTTTATTCGCCGCTCGGCGACCTTTGCCGCCATAGCGCCTAAACAGGGCCTGATCCTGGTCAACGCTTCCAGCCCGAAACGCGCCGAAGACCTGCTGTCCACCCTGCGCGAAGTCATTGGCTCGCTGCCGGTACGCCCCCTGGCGGTGAAAGTTGCCCCGAGCGCGATCATGACCGAGTGGGTCAAAACCCAGAAAGCCGCCGACAACTTCTTCGTCCTCGACGAATGCGAGCTGCGCGACACCCACGAAGACGGCGGGATTATCCGCTGCAAGCGCCAGGACCTGACCAGCGACGAAATCCAGCTGCACTTGAGCACTGGCAAAGTGGTTACCCAACTGTCACTGGCCTGGCAGGACAAACTGTCGTTCGTGCTGGACGACAAGCTGGTGGTCAAACGCCTGAAATTTGAAGACCTGCTGCAAGACGAAGCAGAACAGAACGGCGGTGACGACGATCTGGGCCAGCAGGACGCCAGCTTCACTCTGATGATGCTGACCTTCGGCGAGTTCTTGCCGCAGCTGTTTGAAGCACTGGGCGGCGAAGAGATTCCGCAGGGGATCTAAACACCGCTGCAATTTTCTTCTTGTGGGAGCGAGCCTGCTCGCGAAGGTCTCACTGCGGTCATACACACCGCGCCGATCCTTTCGCGAGCAGGCTCGCTCCCTCGGAGGGGGCGGTTGGCAATACTCCATAATCACAATAAAGGACCACCATGCGCGCACTCGCTGCCTTAAGCCGCTTTGTCGGTAATACCTTTGCTTACTGGGTACTGATCTTCGCCGTACTGGCGTTTCTGGAACCCGCCTGGTTTGTCGGCCTTAAAGGCTACATCGTGCCGCTGCTGGGTCTGGTGATGTTCGGCATGGGCCTGACCCTCAAACTCGATGACTTCGCCGAAGTTGCCCGCCATCCTTGGCGCGTGGCACTGGGCGTGGTTGCTCATTTCGTGATCATGCCCGGTGTGGCCTGGTTGCTCTGCCAGGTGTTCCACCTGCCGCCTGAAATCGCCGTCGGCGTGATTCTCGTAGGCTGCTGCCCAAGCGGCACCTCATCCAATGTCATGACCTGGCTGGCTCGGGGCGACCTGGCGCTGTCCGTTGCAATTGCCGCCGTAACCACCCTCCTCGCCCCCTTGCTGACCCCGGCCCTGATCTGGCTGCTGGCGTCTGCCTGGCTGCCGGTTTCATTCATGGAGCTGTTCTGGTCGATCCTGCAGGTGGTTCTGCTGCCGATTGTGCTCGGCGTACTGGCCCAGCGCCTGCTGGGCGCACGGGTGCGTTTTGCCGTCGACGTGCTGCCGCTGGTCTCGGTCGTCAGCATCGTGATCATCGTTGCCGCCGTTGTAGCCGCCAGCCAGGCACAGATCGCCAAGTCCGGCCTGCTTATCATGGCTGTCGTCATGCTGCACAACAGCTTCGGTTATTTGCTCGGCTACTTTACCGGCCGCCTGTTCAAGCTACCGCTGGCCCAGCGCAAATCTCTGGCACTGGAGGTCGGCATGCAGAACTCCGGGCTGGGCGCCGCTCTGGCCAGTGCACACTTTTCACCTCTGGCCGCCGTACCCAGCGCACTGTTTAGCGTGTGGCACAACATTTCGGGCGCGCTGCTGTCGACGTATTTCCGTCGCATGAGCGAGAAGGAAGATCGCCTAGCAGCAGCTAAACCTGCGACTGAGTGAAAGTTCGGGGTTGCCTGCCAGACAAATAATGTGCAATATACTGCGCACTGCGAAGACGACTTCGCGACTCTTCGAGTGATTATTCTGGGGACGACCCCATCAATTGATGGAGCTAGATATGCCTTGGATCATTCTGTTTTTCGCAGGTCTGTTTGAAGTTGGCTGGGCCGTCGGCCTGAAATACACCGACGGCTTCACCCGCCCGATGCCGACAATCCTGACCGTCGGCGCGATGATCATCAGCCTTGGGCTGCTTGGTCTGGCCATGAAGTCGCTGCCACTGGGCACCGCCTACGCCATCTGGACGGGTGTCGGCGCTGTCGGTACGGTCATCGCCGGGATCATCCTGTTTGGTGAGTCCATGGCACTGTTCCGGCTGGCCAGCGTTGCACTGATCATTGCCGGCCTGGTAGGCCTCAAGATCAGCGCGTAATGCATAAAATTGTGGGAGCGAGCCTGCTCGCGATTGGGCCGACGTAGTATCCACGTCCCCCCCCTTCGCGAGCAGGCTAGCTCCCACACTGCCTTTGATTTACTGCACAGACCCGCGCAACTCCATCACCCGCTCACGCAACACCTTCTGCGTAGCCTCATCAGCCGCTATCGGCGCGCCTGCAACCAGGGTTACCCGCGACCACAATCGACGCAAAAAGCCCTTGTTCGGATCTCGGCTAAAGAAACTGCCCCACAACCCCTGCAACGCCATCGGAATCACCGGTACCGGCGTGCGCTCCAGAATCCTGGTAACACCTGCCTTGAACTCGTCGATCTGGCCATCGGTGGTCAGCTTGCCTTCAGGGAAGATGCACACCAGCTCGCCCTCGCTCAGATACGTGGCAATCTTGTTGAAGGCCTTCTCGTAAATCACCTCATCTTCACTACGCCCGGCAATCGGAATCGTACCCGCCGTGCGGAAGATAAAGTTCAGCACTGGCAGGTTGTAGATTTTGTAATACATCACAAAGCGAACCGGACGACGGACCGCGCCGCCTATGAGCAACGCATCCACAAACGACACGTGGTTACACACCAGCAGGGCCGCACCTTCATCCGGGATCAGTTCCAGGTTTTTATGCTGCACGCGGTACATGGAGTGGCTGAGCAGCCAGATCATGAAGCGCATGCTGAACTCGGGAACGATTTTGAAGATGTAGGTATTCACCGCGATGTTCATCAACGACACCACGAGAAACAGCTCGGGAATCGTCAGTTTGGCCACGCTCAGCAGCAGGATGGTGAGCAGCGCAGAGACCACCATAAACAGCGCATTGAGGATGTTGTTGGCCGCAATCACCCGTGACCGCTCGTGCTCCGCAGTACGCGACTGGATCAATGCGTACAGCGGCACAATATAGAAGCCGCCAAACACGCCGAGCCCGAGAATATCGAACAATACCCACCAGGCCTGACTGAACCCCAGCACGCCCAGCCAGTCGTTGGCCTGGATGTTCTGCGGCATATGCCCCGAATGCCACCACAGCAGCAAGCCAAATACCGTCAGACCAAATGAGCCAAAGGGCACCAGGCCTATCTCGACCTTGCGCCCCGAAAGCTTCTCGCACAGCAGCGATCCCAGGGCGATACCCACCGAGAACACGGTGAGAATCAGCGTCACCACGGTCTCGTCGCCATACAGCCAGTCTTTGGCATACGCCGGGATCTGCGTCAGGTAAATAGCACCGACAAACCAGAACCACGAGTTGCCCACTACAGAACGCGACACCGCAGGCGTCTGATTCAGACCCATGCGCAAGGTAGCCCAGGACTCGCTGAAAATATTCCAGTTCAAACGAAGCTGCGGCGTGTCAGCCGGGGCGGCCGGAATGGCGCGGCTGGCTACATAACCCAGCACCGCCACCGAAATGATCACCCCCGAGACGATCACCGTGTAATTGCCAGACGAGAGCATGATTCCCGCACCTATGGTGCCCGCCAGAATCGACAGAAATGTGCCCATTTCCACCAGACCATTGCCCCCGACCAGCTCATCCTCATGCAGGGTTTGCGGCAGGATCGAATATTTCACCGGCCCGAACAGGGCTGAGTGAGTGCCCATGGCAAACAGCGCGACCAGCATCAACGCCAGATGATCAAAGGCAAAACCTATAGCCGCGACGATCATGATCGCGATTTCACCCAACTTGATCAGACGTATCAGGCGATCCTTGGCGTACTTTTCACCGAACTGACCTGCCAGCGCCGAGAACAGAAAAAACGGCACTATAAAGAGCAACGCACACAGATTGACCCAGATCCCCCGATCACCCTCGATATTCAGCTTATAAAGGATGGCCAGAATCAGCGATTGCTTGAACAGGTTGTCATTGAGCGCGCCCAGGGACTGGGTCACGAAAAAGGGCAAGAAGCGACGTTTGCTTAACAAGTTGAACTGCGAGGAGTGACTCATCATCCATGTACTCACGTTGCGCCGATGGCTTTCTCATTGGAGGGCCGTTGTAACACTCAGGGCACAACCTTGCTCGGGTTCTGTCGGCGAACACGCCATGTCAGGCGTTTTCGTGCAGAACCCGAGTGCACGTTTTACTTCTTCAAGCCTGCAATACACGGCGACACAAACAGCTCGCCGCGATAAGCCCCTTGCACGGTGCGGGTGCCGACCAGCAGCCACATCAGCGCCAATGCCACCACCAGCACACAACCGGCCACATCAAAAAAGCTCAGGTGCAACATGCTGCCCAGGCGCAAGGTGGCCAACGAGTAAACCCCCAGCGGGAAGGTAAAGCCCCACCAGCCCAGGTTGAACGGGATGCCTGCGCGGAAGTAGCGAACCGTGATCAACGATGCCATCACAATCCACCACAAGCCAACACCCCACAAAATGACCCCGGAGATCAGCCCCAGCCCCTCGGCAATTTCACCGATTCGTGCCAGACCATTGGCCGCAAAGATCGCCGGAGCATCAGCCCCCAGCAACAGCAAGCCCAGGGCGCCAGTGCCGATGGGCCCCAGGGCCAGCCAGCTGGACGCGGCCATGCTCTCGTGCGGCAACTTATGCAGCGCCATGCGCAGGATCAAAATGGTCAGGATGCTGAACGCCACCGGCACCGAAAACGCCCACAGCACATAGCTGGTAATCAACACATGGAACTGCGCGACGGTATCGCTCAGATAGGGCGCCAACAGCCCGCCACTGGCCGCCGCGACTTCGGCCGCCACCACCGGCAACAGCCAGACCGCGGTCATCTGATCGATGCTGTGGTCCTGACGGGTGAACATCAGGTAGGGAATGATCACCCCGAAGCCCAGCGCCATGGCCACATCGATCCACCACAGCACTTCGGCCACCTGCACCATGTCGCTGCCCCAACGCGGCACACCGAACACCAGAAAGCCGTTGATGATGGTCGCCAGCCCCATGGGGATGGTGCCAAAGAACATCGATACCGTGGAGTGCCCGAAAATACGCCGCGCTTCATCGAAGTACATCACCCAGCGCGCGCCATAGAGCACGGCAAACAGAATGAACAACCCGATATTGAACAGCCACAAACCTTCGGCGAAGGCGTGTACGCCAGGTATATGCACCGGTAACTGAGCCAACGCCAACGCCAAAACCCCCGTGCCCATAGTGGCGGCAAACCAGTTCGGGGTGAACTGGCGGATCACTTCACGCGGGTGCTGCAAGTGGCTAAATGGCCGAAAACCGGCTTTGGCTTTGTTTGGGCAAGTCATGGGTTCCTCCTGATCCTCATATGAGGTGGCACTAGAGTAGAACCAAATCGAATATCTATATAACGGGTAATTTCTCTAACTGTTATCTACTACGCCTATATATGGCTTTTCCGGCTCCATCCAAACCCTGCGACACCAAACCACGCTCAGACCATGGTCGACACTGACGCGCCCCGAACATCATGCGAGACTAGCTTCCCGCAGCCGGATTGCTCGGGTCTTACACGCTCAGGAGTGTCCATGTCGTTGTCCAGCGGGCTTATCGCCGCCGTCGCCCTGGCCTATATGGCCATTATGTTCGCCATTGCCTTCTATGGTGATCGACGCAGCAAACCGCTGCCGCCGCGGGTTCGCGCATGGGTCTACAGCTTGTCGCTGGCGGTGTATTGCACCAGCTGGACGTTCTTCGGCGCCGTTGGTCAGGCGGCCGAGCAACTGTGGGCATTCTTGCCGATCTACCTGGGGCCCGTGCTGCTGTTGGTGTGCGCGCCCTGGGTGCTGCAAAAAATGGTGATGATCAGCAAGCAGGAGAACATCACCTCGATTGCCGACTTTATTGCCGCCCGCTACGGCAAGTCCCAGTCGCTGGCGATTGTGGTAGCGCTGATCTGCCTGGTGGGTGTGCTGCCTTATATAGCCCTGCAGCTCAAAGGCATTGTGCTGGGAGTTAACCTGCTGATCGGCGCCGGAGCCGATGCCACCGGCACCCGCGTCGAGGACACGGCACTGATTGTGACGCTGGTGCTCGCGCTGTTCACCATCTTGTTCGGTACGCGCAACCTCGACGCCACTGAGCATCACCGGGGCATGGTGCTGGCGATTGCATTCGAGTCACTGGTCAAACTGTTCGCCTTTCTGGCCGTCGGCGCCTTTGTGACCTACGGCCTGTATGACGGTTTCGACGACCTGTTCAATCAGGCCATGCTCGCGCCACGGCTTGAGGAATACTGGAAAGAAACCGTCAACTGGCCTTCGATGGTGGTTCAGACCGGCGTGGCGATGATGGCGATCATCTGCCTGCCACGGCAGTTCCACGTCACCGTGGTTGAAAACATCGACCCCCAGGACCTGCAACTGGCCAAATGGGTGTTCCCGGCCTACCTGATTCTGGCGGGGCTGTTCGTGGTGCCGATTGCACTGGCGGGGCAAATGCTGCTGCCCAGTTCTGTATTGCCGGACTCGTTCGTGATCAGCCTGCCCCTGGCGCAAGCCCATCCGGCGCTGGCCTTGCTGGCCTTTATTGGTGGCGCATCGGCGGCCACGGGCATGGTGATCGTTGCCAGTGTTGCGCTGTCGACCATGGTCTCCAACGACATGTTGCTGCCGTGGCTGCTGCGGCACAAAAACGCCGAGCGCCCGTTCGAAGTGTTCCGCCACTGGATGCTCTCCGTGCGGCGCGTGTCGATTGTGGTGATCCTTCTGCTCGCCTACGTCAGCTACCGCCTGCTGGGCTCCACCGCCAGCCTTGCCACCATTGGCCAGATCGCCTTCGCCGCCGTTACGCAACTGGCACCCGCCATGCTCGGTGCCCTGTACTGGAAGCAAGCCAACCGCCGGGGGGTTTTCGCCGGGCTGGCTACCGGCACCTTTATCTGGTTTTACACCCTGGTTCTGCCGATCATCGCCCACAGCTTTGGCTGGCACCTGAGCCACTTCCCGGGGCTTGCGTGGCTACACAGCAACCCGTTGGGCCTGTCGATCACCCCCCTGACCCAAGGCGTGGTGCTGTCCCTTGCCGGCAACTTCACCCTGTTTGCCTGGGTCTCGGTACTGTCGCGCACCCGTGTATCTGAACACTGGCAAGCCGGACGCTTTATCGGCCAGGAGCTGAGCAGCCACCCCAGCGGTCGCTCAATGCTCTCGGTACAGATCAACGACCTGCTGGCCCTCGCGGCACGCTTTGTCGGGGAAGAACGCGCCCACCAGAGCTTTATTCGCTTCGCTTACCGCCAGGGCAAAGGCTTTAACCCCAGCCAGAATGCCAACGGCGAGTGGATCGCCCACACCGAGCGGTTACTGGCCGGGGTACTCGGCGCGTCTTCTACCCGAGCAGTGGTAAAAGCGGCCATTGAAGGCAGGGAAATGCAACTCGAAGACGTCGTACGCATCGCCGACGAAGCGTCTGAAGTATTGCAGTTCAACCGCGCATTGCTGCAAGGCGCAATCGAGAACATCACCCAGGGCATCAGCGTAGTCGATCAATCGCTCAAACTGGTGGCCTGGAATCGCCGCTATCTGGAACTGTTCGACTACCCCGAAGGACTGATCAGTGTCGGCCGCCCGATTGCCGACATCATTCGCCACAATGCAGAGCGCGGCCTGTGCGGCCCCGGGGAAGCGGAAGTGCATGTGGCCCGCCGCCTTCACTGGATGCGCCAGGGTCGGGCACACACGTCCGAGCGCTTGTTCCCCAATGGGCGAGTGATCGAACTGATCGGCAACCCCATGCCGGGCGGCGGTTTCGTGATGAGCTTCACCGACATTACCGCGTTCCGCGAGGCAGAACAGGCCCTCACCGAGGCCAACGAGGGCCTGGAGCAAAGGGTCGCCGAACGTACATTTGAACTGTCCCAGCTCAATCAGGCATTAACCGAGGCCAAAGGCGTGGCCGAAACGGCCAGCCAGTCGAAAACCCGCTTCCTGGCCGCCGTCAGCCATGACTTGATGCAGCCCATGAACGCTGCACGCCTGTTCTCGGCCGCTCTCTCCCATCAGGAAGAAGGCCTGAACGCCGAAGCGCAGAAACTGGTGCAGCATCTGGACAGTTCCTTGCGCTCGGCCGAAGACCTGATCAGCGACTTGCTGGATATTTCGCGCCTGGAAAACGGCAAAATCACCCCGGACATCAAACCTTTCGCCATTAATGATCTGTTCGAAACCCTGGGCAATGAGTTCACCGCCCAGGCCCAGGAACAGGGTCTGAGCTTCAGGGTTCGCGGCAGCCGTGTGCGGGTCAACAGCGATATCAAACTGCTGCGCCGCATCTTGCAGAACTTCCTGACCAACGCCTTTCGTTACGCCAAAGGCCCGGTATTGCTGGGCGTACGTCGGCGCGGCGGCGAGTTGTGCCTTGAAGTATGGGATCGCGGGCCGGGTATCCCTGAAGACAAACTGCAGGTCATATTTGAAGAGTTCAAACGCCTCGACAGCCATCAGACCCGGGCCGAAAAAGGTCTGGGCCTGGGCCTGGCGATTGCTGACGGCCTCTGCCACGTACTCGGGCACACCTTGCAAGTGCGTTCCTGGCAAGGGTTTGGCAGTGTGTTCAGCGTCAGCGTGCCCATGGCCAAGAGCCAGGCTGCACCGCAGCCAGTGGTTGCCGAACAGAACGGCCAGCCCGTGACGGGCGCCCAGGTGCTGTGTATCGATAATGAAGACAGCATTCTGATCGGCATGCAGAGCCTGCTGACCCGCTGGGGCTGCCGCGTCTGGACTGCGCGCAACCGCGAAGAATGTGCGGCATTGCTCAATGAAGGCGTACGTCCGCAACTGGTGCTGGTTGACTATCACCTGGATGACGGCGAGGTCGGCACCGAACTGATGGGCTGGCTGAGGGCGCAGTTGGGTGAGCCGGTACCGGGGGTTGTGATCAGCGCTGACGGGCGCCCGGAAATGATCACCGAAGTGCATGCGGCCGGCCTGGAGTACCTGCCCAAGCCGGTGAAGCCCGCAGCACTCCGTGCACTGCTGAGCCGACATGTGCCGCTTTGATTTTCGGCTAAAAGCGCTGCTTTACTCGGCCGGGTGCGCCACGCCGTCGATGTCGGTCATGGCCCGCTCCAGCAGGTCGGCCGGCAAGCTTTTGCTGGCCCGGGCGCCCAGGAGCTTGAGCTGCTCGCTACGGCTGACAAGATTGCCCCGACCTTCAGTCAGCTTGTTACGCGCTGCTGCGTAGGCTTTATCCAGCTGTTGCAGGCGGTTACCCACTTCATCCAGATCCTGGATAAACAGCACAAACTTGTCGTAGAGCCAGCCGGCGCGCTCCGCGATTTCACGGGCATTCTGACTCTGGCGCTCCTGCTTCCAGAGGCTGTCGATCACCCGTAACGTGGCAAGCAAGGTGGTCGGGCTCACGATCACGATATTGCGATCAAAGGCCTCCTGAAACAGGTTCGGCTCGGCTTGCAATGCCGCCGAAAATGCCGCCTCGATCGGTACAAAAAGCAGCACAAAATCCAGGCTGTGCAGCCCTTCCAGACGCTTGTAGTCTTTGCCGGCAAGGCCCTTTACATGATTGCGCAGCGACAGCACATGCTGCTTGAGCGCCGCCTGCCCGATCACGTCGTCATCGGCACCGACATATTGTTGATACGCCGTCAGGCTGACCTTGGAGTCGACGACCACCTGCTTGTCACCCGGCAACATGATCAGAACGTCTGGCTGAAAACGCTCGCCATCCGGGCCCTTGAGGTTAACTTGGGTCTGGTATTCGCGGCCTTTCTCAAGCCCTGCATGCTCCAGAACCCGCTCCAGAATCAGCTCGCCCCAGTTGCCCTGGGTTTTCTGGCCTTTCAAGGCTCGGGTCAGGTTGGTCGCTTCATCACTCAGGCGCAGGTTCAACTGCTGCAGGCGCTCCAGCTCTTTACCGAGGGAAAAGCGTTCGCGGGCTTCCTGCTGATAGCTTTCTTCGACGCGCTTTTCAAACGACTGAATGCGTTCTTTGAGGGGGTCGAGCAATTGCCCCAGGCGCTCATTGCTGGTTTCGGCGAAGCGTTGCTCGCGCTCGTCAAAGATCTTGCCCGCCAGTTCGGCGAATTGTGCGCGCAACTCATCCCGTGAACCCTGCAGGTCGCTGAGGCGCTGCTGGTGACTGTCCTGCTGTTCACGCAATTCGGCAGCCAGGGCGGACGCATGGGCGTCCAGGCGACGCAACTCGACTTCTTTCTGGTTACGCTCAAGGTTCCAGGCATGGGCAGCATCACGCCCATTGTCGCGCTCCAGCTGCAACAACTCGACTTCCCGGCGCAACGCAGCCAGTTCGGCCTGTTTGGCCGCGTTGGCCTGGCCCAGATCGCTGACTTCATCGCGGCAGGCATCCAGCTGGGCACTCAGGCCTTCCTGGGCCAGCTGCGCCATGCTCAGACGCTCATTGAGCAGTGCAAGCTCGGCGTGATGGGCGCTGGCACGGCGCTGCAATTGCCAGATAAACGCCAACAGCGGTACGCCCGCTACTGCCAGGCCAAGCAACAGACGGCTCAGATCCAGAGCCATAAGCCCTCCACACGAGGTAAAAGAGCAAGGTTAACCAAGAGACGGCGTCGAAGACAGTTCAGTCTGCGATCTTGTTCAGTTCCTGCTGCGCAAGACGGTCACCGGCACGGGCAGCCTGACGCAACAATTCATGGCCGATTCGCTGATCACGGGCGCTGCCGCATTCGCGGCACATCAATTGCCCCAGACGGCTTTGAGCGAGCACTACGCCTTGGCGGGCAGGCTGTTTCAGCAAATGGCCGGCCACGTGTTTGACGCTCGGGTTAGCCCCCAGACGAGGGTTATCCAGCAACCAGATAGCGACCCGCAAAGAAAAGCGTTTGGGAGCTTCGGTGGGCGTATTGAGGCGAGTAACAGAGGAAGTAGCTGTGCGGAACTTCATACGACACTGTAGGGCAGAACGGAAGGCGCGCCACTCTACTCCTTTTTTCGTTTGGGTAAAGTCGAAAAAAGTCTACACCCTTGATCTAGAGCAAGCGCACGGGACAATCCACAGATCCTGTGGATAAGTCAGTGGACAACCTTGCTTTAACCCTCGCAAACGCCCACCCAGCGGGGCCTCGGGTCAAACTGACGATTTTTTCACCAATTAAAAAAAACGATGTTTTTCATTGACTTAAATTTACCGGACAGGCTAAGAGCACTAGCGCACGGGTATTTGTGCTGATTTTGTCATCAGCACTGCAAATGTGCACAAGTTCACATTCAGCGCAAGAATACGGACCGCTAACGGGCAAAATTGGTGGCTAAACGCACCGCAACGGCGCGTAGTTGAAGGCGCTCCCTGATAGCCATGGGCTTTTTGGAGGGTGCTGGCGAATTGTCAAAAATCGACTAGGGCTTTCCCTTCCAGGGCCGCACAACCCTCCGGTTACATGAGCGCCTGCATAGGGCTACATAAAGTATTTTTGCTAACACACTTGCGTTTAAAAATTCAACCCGTTAGTATCCTCGGCGTTAGTACCAAGCTGAAAGTCAATTCGGGCCGAACAAATCCCCCCAGCCACCTTCCCTAAAGCGAAGAAGCGCTGATAAAACGGGATCGACCCCCTCGATGGTTTCCAGGTAAATCTTGCGACGATACGGCCTCTGCAAAAACGCACAGGGTATCGCGAAGTTCTTTTACTCTGACCGAACCAACCTGCAAATTGATCAGGATCTTCACCCGGAGCACGGAACCTTAGCTCCTGTTGTGATTGCCTGCCCTCCTAAGTACCTACCTGCCAGCCCAAGCGCCACATAATTAATGCGCTCCAACTGGCGGCTTTGTTCCAGTCAGGTTCTTCGTCCAGCCAAAGAATGGCTCGACGTCACTGGAACGTTTTAACGCAGCACGGATCTTATCCGTGTCATTTGTAGGAACACCTAATAACTATGTCTACTCAAATCCATACTCAGGATGCCATTCGCACCCTAACCAACGCCTTTGCCCCAATGAACTGCCTGATTATGGCCGCTCGCAAAGGATGCTTCAGCTTCACTCTGGTCAACGAACACGGTATCGCCCGCCACAGCGAACGCCTGTACCCCGATCAATACTCCAGCGCAGCACCGCTGCAAGCTGTGATCGAGCGTACTCGTCAGGCCCTCGTTGCCTGAAAGCTTGAGCGTTACACAACAAGCCCTGCCTGATCCGCAGGGCTTTTTGTTGGCTGCTATTTAAGAAACATTCGGCATTGCTTAAGTCCTTGCGGATATATAGGCAACAGGTCGAAGCTTTAAATGTTTTAAAAACATACCGTTACAGCAAAGATATGACACTACACTTCAACTTAAGCGGCACAACCCGCTTCCGGCGATCCCTTTCGATTCACTGCTGCCAAGCTCTGGGTATCGCTGGTCATTTTCAGGCCTCGAGGACTTTATGGGTATCGCTGCCAGGGAGTTGAGCCTTTACGTGATTCGGCCAACGCTTCTTTATCTGGGTCAGGACAATCCGGATGCGGAAGCTTTGTTGCTAGGTATTGCAGCCAGCCAGTCAAATTTGGGGTCGGCCCTGCATGACCGTCGAGGTCACGGCCTTTACTGCATACGCGAACCACGCCATGCCGCCCTGTGGGATGAATATCTGGCCCACGACCCGGACTTGGCGAGTCTGGTTCGCGGACTGGCCAGTCAGCATGCGTTCCTGTGCAGCCCCCACCTGGAGCTCACAGTTAATTTACGTTACGCCACCGCTATTGCCTGGCTGCTGGTCGAGCAGCAGAAAATAGCCATTCCTGCAGCCGACGACCTGTTGGGCATGGCAAGAATCTGGCGCCAAGCCTTTGAACCACATGGACGTTTGCGCGATTTCGCCCATGCTTGGCGCACCTGTGTTTCACCTCTCAACCAAGTTGCTTGAGATTTCCACCAACTGCAACAATCCAAAAATAGCCTGAAACCGGTCGGATTGTCCTACAAAACATCGCTATCTTCTGCGATTTAGCCTATAGCGCTTCAACAAAAATGTTGGTAGTTTTCGTCCGGTGATCAAAAGGAGTTCTAATAATGAAAAAAGTAATGCTCAAGACCACACTTGGCCTCGCCGTCACTTTGGCTTCCAGCCAGATTTTCGCTAGTGGCTTCGCCCTCAACGAACAAAGCGTTAGCGGTATGGGGACCGGTTTCGCAGGTCGCTCATCTTCTGCCGATGATGCAAGCACCGTTTTTGGTAACCCTGCCGGTATGTCCCGCCTCAGCGGCCAGCAAGTAACTGGCGGTATCGCTGTTATTGATGCTTCGACCAACATCAAGGATGCAAGCGGCAAATACCCTGGCACCAACAAAGGTGACATGGTTCCGTTCACTGGCGTTCCGATGGGCTTCTACACCAACAAGCTCAATGATCAGTGGGCTGTAGGCTTTGGTGTTTATGCACCTTTCGGCCTGGTCACTGACTACGAAGGCGGCTTCCAGGGTCGTGCCTTCGGCAAGAAAAGCGAAGTTAAGGTTGTCACCCTGCAACCTACCGTCAGCTATGCATTCAACGACAAGGTTTCGGTGGGCTTCGGTCCAACCTTCAACCGCATCAGCGGCACCCTGGAGTCCGACCTGACTGTTAACCCAGCATTTGGCGACACCAATGTAAAAGTCAAAGGTAACGATACGGCTCTGGGCTTCAACGCCGGTATTTTGGTGCAAGCGACCGACACCACCCGCCTTGGCCTGACCTATCACTCCAAAGTGAGCTACAAACTCGAAGGCCACACCAATGTCACGGCAGGGACCGGTATCCCTTCGTCATTGATGAAAAGCAATCGTTATGACGCCTCGCTGAAAATCGACACTCCAGAGTCCTGGGACCTGTCCGTCACTCAAGACCTGTCTGACGCCTGGAAGCTCTACGCCGGTACCACATGGACCCGCTGGAGCCGCCTGAAAGACATCACCATCAACAACGAAGGTGTTAGCCCGGGCGCTTCGGGTGGAGTTGGCGCACAACTGTTCGGCACCATCAAGGAAGAACAAAACTGGCACGATACCTGGGCATACGCCATTGGTACCTCTTACCAGTTGAACAAGCAGTGGGTACTGCGTACCGGTCTGACCTGGGACCAGTCGCCTACCAACAATGAAAATCGCTCGCCTCGCATCCCAACAGGCGACCGTACGATTTTCAGCCTGGGTGCCGGTTATGCCGTCAACGAGAACCTGACCATTGACGCTGCTTACTCCTACCTGAAGGAAGAGTCGGTCAAGGTTCACGACAAGAACCAGCTTAACGAATACAGCGCCAAGTACGAAAACAGCGCTAACGGTTTCGCTGTAGGTGCAACCTACAAGTTCTGATTCTCCGCGAGGCTAAACCCCTCGCCTGCTGAATCAAAAAAATCCCCGCTCTCGTTACCGAGGCGGGGATTTTTAATGGCTGCGATTCAGGGCTTTGAAGCAATGGCTTTATCAATAGCCTCGATCAATTCCGGGTTATCCGGCTTGGTCAAACTGGAAAAGCTGGCAATCACATTGCCCTTGCGATCCACCACGTATTTATAGAAGTTCCATTTCGGCGCACTGCTCTGCTCGGCCAGCACCTTGAACAGGTGTGTCGCATCAGGTCCGCGCACATGCTGCGGATCGATCATGGTGAAGGTCACGCCATAGTTGACGTAACACACTTTGGCCGTCTCTTCGCCATCTTTGGCCTCTTGCTTGAAGTCATCCGAGGGCACGCCGATCAGCTCCAGCCCCTGGCCCTTGTAGCGCTGATTCAACGCTTCCAGGCCCTTGAACTGCGGGGCAAAGCCGCAAAAACTCGCGGTATTGACGATCAACAGCGGTTTACCGGCAAAGCGCTGGCACAGATCAATCGATTCCTTGGCGCGCAACTTGGGCAGCGAGCCCTCCAGCAAGGGCGGGCAATCCGCCGCCCAAACCGGACCTGCGCAGGCCAACAGCAGTACAGGCATCGCAATCCAGCGCTTAAGCATCATAAATGTCCTTCAAAAATAGGCAGGCACAGAACTTACTAACCCGGTGCCGCACTAGCAAGCACCCATACCTAACTGCATCAAAGCCAGTCCGCCCTGATGCCAGCCCCACCAGATCAGGGCCAGCAACAAAGCACCGGCACTGGCTACACCGAGCCATATCCAGGTTGAATTCACCCCATACTCCCCTGCGCCTGCAAACGCGCCACCGGGCGCTCGTGCACCGGCCAGTTCAAGGCAGCCGCCAACAGGCTCAACAGAATCGAAACCTGCCAGATCAGATCGTAGCTGCCGGTTTGATCATAGACCACGCCGCCCAGCCAGCCGCCCAGGAAAGCCCCCAGTTGATGGAAGAGAAACACAATCCCGCCCAGCATCGACAAGTTACGCACGCCAAACATGGTCGCCACCGTGCCATTGGTCAGCGGCACTGTCGACAGCCACAAAAAGCCCATGGCCATGCCAAACATATACGCGCTTAACTGGGTCACCGGCGCCCACAAGAACAGCACGATCACCACTGCCCGCGCCAGGTACAACCCGGTCAGCAGGCGCGGTTTTGACATACGCCCACCGAGCCAACCCGCGGTGTAAGTGCCGAAGATATTGAACAGACCGATCAGTGCCAGAACGGTCGTACCCACTGTTGCAGGCAAGTGCTGATCCACCAGATAAGCCGGCAGATGAATGCCGATAAACACCACCTGGAAGCCGCAGACAAAAAAACCGAAGGCCAGCAGCCAGAAACCGGAGTGCGAACAGGCCTCGCGCAGCGCCTCCTTGAGGGTTTGCTCCCCGCCAAGACTTGGCATCGGTCGATCCTTGAGCATGCTCACCAGCGGCACGATCAGCGCCACCAACACGCCCAACACCAAAAGCGCCGCCGACCAGCCGAGCCAGCCAATCAGGCCAAGTGTGCCGGGCAGCATCGCAAACTGGCCGAAAGAACCTGCCGCGCTGGCGATCCCCATGCCCATGCTGCGTTTTTCCGCTGGCAATGCGCGACCGACCACACCCAGGATCACCGAAAACGATGTGCCCGACAGGCCGAGACCGATCAGCAGCCCCGCGCTCAGCGACAGTGACAAAGGTGAGTCAGACATCCCCATAAACAACAGCCCCACGGCATACAGCACGCCGCCGACGATCACCACCTTCGCGGCGCCAAAACGGTCCGCCAGTGCTCCGGTAAAGGGCTGGGCCAGGCCCCAGATCAGGTTTTGCAGGGCGATAGCAAACGCGAACACCTCGCGCCCCCAGCCAAACTGCGCACTCATGGGCGGCAGAAACAGCCCGAAACCATGCCTGACACCTAAAGACAACGCCAAAATAAGCGCGCTACCAAGAAGCACCCAACCGCTGTTGCGCCACACCGTTGTCATTGTTGTTCTCCGGGAGCGGGTATATACCCATTTATAGTCGAACGACTGACCTTCAGTCAGTACCCGCCAGTTCATCCAAAAGTTGTAGCAGTTGTGTGCGCTTGGCTTCCCCCAAACGATCCATCAAACGCTGCTGTGCAGCCTCCCAGGCAGGCAAGGCGGTCGCCAGACAGTCCTCGCCGGCCTGGGTCAGGCAGAGCAGACGATTACGCTGGTCAGCCCCTTCAGTCATCTTCAGCAGGCCTGCGCCCTCAAGTACCCGCACATTGCGCCCCAACGTACTGCGATCCAGCCCCATGGCTTGCGCCAGGCTGGAAATACTCGGCTGGTCAAGACGCTTGAGATTGCAGAGCAAAGAATACTGGGCAACGTTGATCCCGAAGCCATCGAGAGCGTCGTCGTAATGCCTGCTTACGCCGCGTGCCGCACGTCGCAGATTGGTACATAAACACTGAGTTGGTAACATTTCGTATGTATATACCCGCAATAAAACAGAATCAAGATTTAAAAGAGAACTGACTTATTAGTGGGAGCAGCGCCAACCCCACCAGCATCAACACTTCAAGCAACTCCAGCAACGCCCCTGCCGTATCCCCGGTGGTGCCGCCCAATCGGCGCATCATCACCCGGCGCAGCCAGACAAAGCCCACAGCTGCCAGCGCCAATGCCCATAACCCGGCATACCCAAGCAACAACACACAAGCCAGAGCACTGAGCCCCAACACCCACCAGCCCGCCTTGCGCGGCAGATGGTCGGCCAGCGACTGGCCCAAACCGCCAGCGCGCACATAGGCGGTGGTCAGGAACACAGCCAGCAAGGCACTGCGCCCGATCAGGGGCACGATCAGCAACACAGCGCCATTGTGCTGCTCAAGCAACGCCAGCAGCGCACAAAATTTAAGCAACAACACCAGCACCAGCGTCACCACCGCGATCGGCCCACTGCGGGGGTCTTTCATGATGGTCAGGGTGCGTTCGCGATCGCCAAAGCCTCCCAACCAGGCATCGGCACTGTCCGCAAGACCGTCCAGATGCAGCCCGCCACTGAGCAATACCCACAGCGTCAGCAGCAAGGCGGCGTGCAGCATCAAGGGCGCACCCGCTAGCAGGGCATTGGCGCCCCACAGCAGCAGACCGAACAACAACCCCACCAGCGGATAAAACAGCAACGAACGCCCCAGTTCCTGAGGCTTGGGCATACCCGACAGGCGAATCGGCAGGCTGCTTAAAAACTGCAAGGCAATCCAGAACGGCAACATCACGCAACGACCTCGTTCAACTGGCCATCTGCACCGACCTTCAAGCCAAACAGCGCACCGTGAATGACCGGCACTTGCAGCAACTGTTCGCGAGGCAAGCCACGGGCCTGGGCCAGCAGCAGTTTCATCACCCCGCCGTGACAGACCACCAGCACCCGCTCGCCGTCATACAACGCCTGCAAACGACCGACAGCTGCTACAACTCGTTCAGAAAAATCCAGAACAGGCTCACCCGCAGGCGGTGTGAAGCCATAGGGGTCAGACCAGAATGCCCCGAGATCCTCGGCATTGGTCTCCATCAACGCGGCGGTGCTGCACCCTTCCCACGCGCCAAAATGAAGTTCTTGCAGGTCTTTGTCGAAAGACACCGGCAGACCGAGTTGTGCACTCAACTCCCGTGCAAACAGCGCACAACGTTGCAGCGGCGAGCTGACAATACGATCCCACGGCCCGCGGCCCTTGACCGACTCGCGCATTTGCGTCCAGCCCAGTGCCGTCAGGGCGTCATCCAGGCTGCCGCGCAAACCGCCACCCAGCTCGGTTTCGCCATGGCGCAACATATCCAGTAGCACTGTCATGCCGGACGGTCTGCCACAGCAGCTTCGGCAAACGTCGCCATCTGGCCGTGAAGGTCGCACGCCAGACGTATCAGCGGCACAGCCAGCGCCGCGCCGCTACCTTCGCCCAGGCGCAGGCCCAGCTCCAGCAACGGCTCGGCCTGCAAGCTTTGCAGCACTTGGCGATGCCCCTGCTCCGCTCCGCGATGGCTGAATATCAGCCACTGACGGCACTCGGGGTTCAAGCGCACGGCAACCATGGCCGCGACAGTGCAGATAAAGCCATCGACCACGGCCACGATGCCTTCCTGGGCGCAGGCCACGTAGGCACCGACCAGGGCTGCAATCTCAAAACCGCCCAGGCGGAACAGTGTTTGCAGCGGATCGTCGAGGTGACCGGCATGTAACGCCAGCGCCCGGTCAATCACCTGCGCCTTATGGCTGACGCCAGCCGCATCCAGCCCCGTACCGGGCCCGGTCAACTGCGAAGCCGGGCAGTCAAGCAACGCACTGGCCACGGCACTCGCAGACGCCGTGTTGCCGATGCCCATTTCGCCGCCAATAAACAGTTCACTGCCCGCTGCCCGAGCCCGCAACACACTGTCGCGCCCCGCCTGCAGGGCCTTTAAACCCTGGCTGTCGGACATCGCAGGGCCCGTCGCAAAATTGGCCGTACCCGCACCCAGCTGCAAGTGACGCACACCCGCCAGCTCCAGCATCGGCGTCACCGTGCCCAGGTCCACCACATCCAGCTGCGCGCCCAACTGACGGGCCAGCACACTGATCGCCGCGCCGCCGCTGACAAAGTTGTGCAGCATTTGCCCGGTGACCGCTTGCGGGTAGGCCGAAACACCTTCGGCGACTACGCCATGATCACCGGCGAAAATGGCAATCCACAACTGATCGACCCGGGGTTTGAGCCGCCCCTGCAAACCGGCCAGTTGCACCGCCAGCGCCTCAAGCTGCCCCAGCGCGCCTGCAGGCTTGGTCAACTGCTGCTGACGCTCGACCGCTGCCGCCTGCATGTCACGATCTACGGCCTTGCATGGGTTCAGCCACCACGGAGTATTCATAGTGCAGTTCCTTTCAACGTCAGGGGCAGGCCCGCCACCGTCAGCACCACTCGCTGACAGCGCTCGGCCAGGGCTTGATGCAACCAACCGGCTTCATCGACATAGCGGCGAGTCAATTCGCCCAGCGGCACGACACCCATTCCGGTTTCGTTGCTGACAAACACAATTTCGCCCGGCAGGTCCGCCAGGCACTGCAGCAGCGCGTCGCGCTCGGCGTTCAGGCGCTGCGGGTCTTCCAGCATCAGCAGGTTGGTCAGCCACAGGGTCAGGCAGTCCACCAGCAGGCAGGTATCGGTGCGGGCGTTTTCACGCAGCACGCGGGCCAGCTCGATCGGTTCTTCAATCAACGCCCAATGGACGGGGCGGCGCTCGCGATGATGTCGCACGCGCTCGCTCATCTCGCCGTCCAGCGGCTGGCTGGTGGCGACATAGGTAACAGTGCAGCCAGACTCGGCCGCGAGTTTTTCAGCCAGGCGACTTTTGCCCGAGCGGGCACCACCCAAAATCAGTTGCAGCATTTTGTTAAACCTCTAGAGATGCAGCGAAACTCCTGTGGGAGCGAGCCTGCTCGCGAAATCGCGCTGTTCGCGAGCAGGCTCGCTCCCACAGTTTTAAATCCCGCAGAGTTCGCGCAAATAAGCCGTATCCAGGTGGTTTTCCACCAGATCCGCCAGCCGCTCGATATCCCGTTCGCGCAGGGCGTGATAGTCCACTTCTTGCACATCCTGCAGACCGGCCCATCGCAACAGCGCACTGCAAGCCGCAGGTGACTCGAACAGACCATGCAGGTAAGTGCCGAGAATTTGCCCGTCGGCACTCTGCGCACCATCACAACGCCCGTCGTCCAGGCACACCGCCGGCTGCTCCAGAGCCACACCGGTGGTCACGCCCGCGTGGATTTCGTAGCCGCTGACTGCGGCGTTTTCCAGGGTCAAATGCCCGCGCACATTACGCAGCTGCTTCTCGGCCGCAAGCTCGGTACTGAACGCCAGCAAGCCCAGGCCGGCACTGGAGCCCGCAGCGCCTTCAAGCCCCAGCGGGTCGTGAACCTGCTCGCCCAGCATCTGCAAGCCGCCGCAAATCCCCAGTACCTTGCCGCCGTAACGCAGATGACGGCTGATGGCCGCATCCCAGCCATTGGCACGCAAGTACGCCAAGTCGCTGCGCACGCTCTTGGAGCCGGGCAGGATGATCAAATCAGCAGCCGGAATCGGCTGACCCGGCCCCACAAATTGCAAGTCCACTTGCGGATGCAGGCGCAGCGGGTCGAAGTCGGTGTGATTGCTGATACGCGGCAGTACCGGCACGACCACCTTCAGCACCTGCTCAACCTTGTCGGTCTGGCGCTGGTCGATACCGTCCTCGGCCTCCAGGTGCAGGTCCATCACATAGGGCAGCACGCCGATCACCGGCTTGCCGGTACGCGCTTGCAGCCAGTCGAGGCCGGGCTGGAGCAAGGCGATATCGCCGCGAAAACGGTTGATGATGAAACCCTTGACCCGCGCCTGCTCGGTTTCGGACAACAGTTCCAGGGTGCCCACCAGATGCGCAAACACGCCGCCGCGATTGATATCGGCGATCAACACCACCGGGCAATCCACGGCTTCGGCAAAGCCCATGTTGGCAATGTCACCGGCCCGCAGGTTGATCTCGGCCGGCGAACCGGCGCCCTCGACCATGACCACCGGATACGCGGCACTCAAACGCTGGTGCGAGGCCAGTACCGCCTGCATGGCGATAGCCTTGTAGTCGTGATACGCCACCGCATTCATGCTGGTCACGGCGCGACCGTGAATAATCACCTGGGCGCCGGTGTCGCTATTGGGTTTGAGCAGCACCGGGTTCATGTCCGTGTGCGGCGCCAGCCCGGCCGCCTGGGCCTGAACCGCCTGGGCGCGGCCGATCTCGCCGCCCTCGGCGGTCACCGCGCTGTTGAGCGCCATGTTCTGCGGTTTGAACGGCACCACGCGTACGCCCTGACGGGTCAGCCAGCGGCACAGAGCCGTGACCAGCGTACTTTTACCGGCATCGGACGTAGTGCCTTGCACCATCAACGTGCTCATGAAACTTCCTTGGAATACGCCAGCAACGCCTGCTCCAGCCGCAGCCAGTGCGCCTCATTGGCGGGCAGCCCAAACCGCACGCTGCTGTTGTGGGTAAACAGGCGCAGCAAAATGCCACGCTGCGCCATGAATTCATACAGAACGTCCGCGTGGGGCGTGATCAGCCACTGGAACAGCGCACAGCCGCCTTGTGGCGGTAAATCATGCAGCTCCAGCAAGCGCTCCAGGCGTCCGCTGGCCAGCTCGCTGCGCTCACGCTGACGGGCATGGCCTTCGGTGTCGAGCAGGCAGGCCAGCCCCACGATCCGTGTCGGCCCGCTGACCGCCCAGGGCCCGACCTGCTCGGCCAGCAGCTTGAGCAGCTTCAATTCAGCGAGCACAAACCCCAGGCGCACCCCGGCCAGACCAAAAAACTTGCCGAAGGAGCGCAACACAATCAGTCCGGTACGCTGGCTCTGTGCGGCCAGGCTCAGCTGTGGCGTGTTGTCCATGAAGGCTTCGTCCACCACCAGCCAACCACCGCGCTGCACCAGCCGCGCATGCCACTCCAGCAAACGCTCGGGCGACAGGCTCGCCCCGGTGGGGTTGTTGGGGTTGACCACCACCAGCACGTCCAGGGTGTCGAGATAGAAGTCGACCTCCTGTTCCATGATTTCACGCACGATATGGCCACTGCGCCGCCAGGCATGGGCATGCTCGGCGTAACACGGCGACAGCACGCCGACCTTGCCACTGCGGCGCAAACGCGGCAGCAGCTGGATGGCGCACTGTGAACCCGGCACCGGCAATACATTCAGCGCGCCGTAATAATTGCAGGCTGCTTGCTCGAGGCCATCGTCGGTTTCGGGCAAACGCGCCCAGGCACGTTCGGGAATCGGGGGTGTCGCAAAGGGCCATGGCGCCAGCCCGGTGGACAGATCCAGCCATTGGTCCTCGGCAATCCCGTAATGCAACGCGGCCTTGCGTAACCGCCCGCCGTGCTCAAGCATAGAATTCACTCCACACGCACAGGACCAGCAGCCACAGCCACACGCCCCGCTGCACCAGTTGCCAGCCACGACCAATCGAATCGGCATCCGCCGGCACACCTTCACCCAGTTGCGGGCGCTCGTGCAGTTCGCCGTGATAGATCGCCGGCCCGCCCAGCTGTACACCCAGCGCACCGGCGCCCGCAGCCATGACCGGGCCCGCGTTGGGGCTGTCCCACTGCGGTGCCTGTTTACGCCAGCACTTCAAGGCCAGTCGGGTTTTACCCAGCAGGGCGTAAGTCAACGCCACCAACCTTGCAGGGAAGTAGTTAAGAACATCATCGATACGGGCGGCAGCCCAGCCAAAACGCTCAAAGCGTTCGTTGCGGTAGCCCCACATCGCGTCCAGCGTATTGCTCAATCGATAGAGCACAACACCCGGCGCACCGGCCACGACAAACCAGAACAAGGCGGCGAACACCGCATCGCTGCCGTTTTCCAGCACCGATTCGGTGGCGGCACGAGCCACTTCGGTCGAGTCCAGCTCGCTGGTCTGACGGCTGACCAGGTAACCGACCCGCGTACGGGCTTCGTCCAGGTCGTTGCTGCGCAAGGCCTCTGCGACCGGTTTGACGTGTTCACCGAGGCTGCGCATGCCCAGTGCGCAATACAGCGCCAAAATATCCACCAGCCAGCCGAGATAGGGCATCCACGACAACGCGGTGGCCAGGATCGTGAGCGGCAACACCGCCAGCACCCAGGCCGTCACGCCATGGCTGCGCCAGCCACGACCACCCGAATTGAAGCGCTGCTCGATGCGCTCGGCCATGCGGCCAAACGCGACCAGCGGATGCCAGCGCCTGGGTTCGCCGAACAACGCGTCCAGCGCCACCCCGGCGACGCACAGTAACGCCACACTCATGGACTTACTCCCCAATAATTCTCATACACCAATTCACTCAGCGGGCGCGCTTGCGCCCACCCTTCCAGCACCAGCATGGGCGCCGGATAAAAGGCTTCAACCGGGCCCAGACACAATACCGCCAGAGGTTTGGCCCCGGCGGGCAAACCCAGCAGGGCGGCCAGTGCCTCAGGCTCGAACAACGACACCCAGCCCATGCCCAAACCTTCGACGCGGGCGGCCAGCCACAGGTTTTGAATGGCACAGGACAATGACGCCATGTCCATTTCCGGCAGGGTACGGCGGCCAAAAATGTGCTTTTCGCGGTCATCCATCAACGCCGCCACCAGCAACTCGGCACAGTCGTTGATGCCTTCGACCTTAAGCGTCATGAATTCATCGGAGCGCTGGCCCAGCGCTTCGGCTGTGCGTATGCGCTCGGCTTCGACCAGACCTTGAATCTTGCCGCGCAGCTCACGGTCAGTGATGCGGATAAACCGCCACGGCTGCATCAGCCCCACACTCGGAGCCTGATGCGCCGCTTCCAGCAACCGTGACAACAGCTCGGGCGCCACGCTGCCGCCGCTGAAGTGCCGCATGTCGCGGCGCTCGGCAATCGCGCGGTAGACGGCCGCACGCTCCTGAGGGCTAAACGCGTTGTCGGTCATGGCGCCTTCACGGCGCAAGGCGCCAGTAACGCGGCAATGGCCGGGGGGTTGGACGGGAAATAAAAGTGCACGTAAGACGCGGTCATCCGCCCCTCGCGATACACCGCTTCAGCGCCGCGCCCGCCGTTGGGGCTCAGCCCCCGTGCAATGGGCTCAAGTTCTGTGCTGGTCAGCGAGTGATGGTAGGTGTGACCGCGCAACAGCCCTTCGGGCATTTCCACGGCCTGCAAGGCTAATGCGGCCAGACGCTTTTGCATCGTCGCCTCCCCTGCCAGCAAGCCCACCAGTTCGGCACGCTGCCCCCCGACATCGGTCAAGGCATCCAGCAAGTAGAGCATGCCGCCACATTCGGCCAGCAGCGGTTTACCGACTGCGTGGTGAGCACGAATCGCCTCAAGCATCGGCGTATTGCGCGACAGTTCAAGGTGATGCAGTTCGGGGTAGCCGCCAGGCAAGTACAGGCTGTCTGCCTCTGGCAAACAGGTGTCGCGAATCGGCGAGAAAAACACCAGCTCAGCGCCCATCTCCCGCAGCAGGTCAAGACTCGCACCATAAGTGAAGGCAAACGCCTCATCCCGGGCCACGGCAATCCGCACCCCGGCCAGCAATGGCTCGACCACGACCGGCGCAGGCGCCGAAAACTCGACCGCCGGTGGCAGCGCTACCTCACAGGTGCTGGCCAAGGCATTGGCTGCCGCATCGAGGCGTGCATCCAGATCGTTCAGTTCGCTGGCCTGCACCAGGCCCAGGTGCCGGCTCGGCAGCTCGATCCCGGTCTCGCGGGACAATGCACCGTACCAGCGCAAACCTTCGGTCAGGCTGCCTTCGAGCAACTGCGCATGGCGCACGGTGCCGACCCGGTTGGCCAGCACCCCGGCAAACGGCAGGTCGGGCTGATAACGCGCCAGGCCCAGGGCCAGCGCACCAAAGGTCTGGGCCATTGCAGTGCCATCAATCACGCCCAGTACCGGGACGCCAAAATGCCGCGCCAGATCTGCACTGGACGGCGTGCCGTCGAACAGGCCCATCACGCCTTCGATCAGGATCAGGTCAGCTTCACCGGCGGCTTCCCACAGTAGACGGCGGCTTTCATCCGCGCCCACCATCCACAAATCCACTTGATAAACCGGCGCACCGCTGGCGCGCTCCAGAATCATGGGGTCGAGAAAATCCGGGCCACATTTGAACACCCGCACCTTGCGCCCCTGATTGCGATGCAATCGGGCCAGGGCGGCGGTAACGGTGGTCTTGCCCTGACCGGAGGCCGGTGCGGCGATCAACACCGCCGGGCAATGACGTGACGCTCTCATACTTCAACACTCACAATTCGATGCCTTTCTGGGCTTTGATCCCGGCCTGGAAGGCGTGTTTGACCACACCCATTTCGGTCACGGTATCGGCCAGATCAATCAGTTCGGGTTTGGCGCCGCGCCCGGTGACCAGCACATGCTGCATCAAAGGGCGGGCTTGCAGGTCGGCGAGCACCTGCTCAAGGTCGAGGTAGCCGTGCTTGAGCGCGATGTTCAGCTCATCGAGCACCACCAGCCCGATTGACGGGTCACGCAGCATCTCGCGGGACACTTGCCACGCGGCTTCGGCGGCGGCGATATCGCGCTGGCGATCCTGGGTTTCCCAGGTAAAGCCTTCGCCCATCACGTGGTAACGCACCTGCTCGGGGAAGCGGCGGAAGAAAACCTCTTCACCGGTGCTGTTGCGACCCTTGATGAACTGCACCACGCCGCACTGCATGCCGTGGCCCATGGCCCGGGCCAGCATGCCAAACGCCGAGCTGCTTTTGCCTTTGCCATTGCCGGTCAATACCAGCAGCAGCCCGCACTCATTGGGTGAACTGGCGATACGCTCATCCATGACGGCTTTTTTGCGCAGCATGCGCGCCTGATGACGTTCGTCGCGTTCGGGGGATTCGTTCATGGCAGCTCTCCGTTGGGGCTCAAAAATGCACACGGGAGGCGGGGGGATACTCAATAAAACGGCACGCCCTCGCCCGCCGCGAGGATGCTGGATGGATCAGGCCGGTCTCCGGGCTCATGAGCGGTTTAGTCCCTTGCGGGACACACCCTGACCACGCGCCTTCCCGTGAAGAAACACAGTGGCACTCAGCGTGGCGTTGACTCATTTACCGTTGCGGGGGCAGCGCCGGGATCATGGCGGTTGTGTGGGTCAAACACGCCCTCACCGGCTTCCCTGTTTCACTCTATCGGCCTATGGCCATAGAGCACCTGAAACAAGCCGCGAAGGTTAGAGGGTTGGGGGTGGAGCGTCAATTAAAGGTGGCACCAGCCGGTTTTATAGAAGACTCGGAGTCTGAACCTTTAGACAGCTACGCTTCTCTATGACTAAACAAGACCAGAACCCTATGGAGATTCACATGCTCAAGCGTCAGCACGCGGCTGTCATCGTACTTGCGGCAGGTTTGGCCGCCTGTGGCGAAACCTCGACCTTGCAAGTGAGCGATGGCACGGGGCCCTCGCCGAAACTGCCCGAACCCAACAAGACGCTGATCCCCACCGTCAATATCGCCCCCGCCGTAGGCTGGCCGGCCGGTTCCACCCCGGTTGCCGCCCAGGGCTTGAAGGTCGCCGCCTTCGCCGAAGGCCTGGACCATCCGCGCTGGCTCTATGTATTGCCCAATGGCGATGTGCTGGTGGCCGAAACCAATGCGCCGCCCCAACCGGATGAGGGCAAGGGAATCAAGGGCTGGATCGCTGGAAAAATCATGGGCCGCGCCGGGGCCGGGGTGCCAAGTGCCAATCGGATCACGCTGCTGCGCGATGCCGACCACGACGGCGTCGCTGAAACCCGCACGGTATTTCTCGACAACCTCAACTCACCTTTTGGCATGACTCTGGTGGGCAACGATTTGTATGTTGCCGACGCCGACAAGCTGCTGCGCTTCCCCTATCAGGCGGGCGAGAACAGCATCAGCGCCGGGCCTGTCAAAGTTGTCGATTTGCCGGGCGGCCCGCTGAATCATCACTGGACCAAAAACGTCATCGCCAGCCCCGACGGCACAAAGTTGTATGTGACCGTAGGCTCCAACAGCAACGTGGGCGAGAACGGGATGGACAAGGAGCAAGGCCGCGCCGCGATCTGGGAAGTTGATCGCGCCACCGGCAAGCACAGGATCTTCGCCTCGGGCCTGCGCAACCCTAACGGCATGGACTGGGAACCCAAGACCGGCAAACTCTGGACAGCGGTCAACGAACGCGACGAAATCGGCAGTGACCTGGTGCCCGATTACATCACCAGCGTGCAGGACGGCGGCTTCTATGGCTGGCCCTACAGCTATTACGGGCAGCACGTGGATGTGCGGGTCAACCCGCAAAACCCGGAGCTGGTGGCCAAAGCCATTGCCCCGGATTACGCCGTGGGCCCGCACACTGCGTCCCTGGGCCTGAGTTTCGCCCGGGGCAGCAAGCTGCCCGAGTTTACTGAAGGCGTCTTTATTGGCCAGCACGGCTCCTGGAACCGCAAGCCGCACAGCGGCTACAAGGTCATTTTTGTGCCCTTCGCAGACGGCAAACCTGCCGGTATGCCAATCGACGTGCTGACAGGCTTCCTCAACCCGGACGAAAAAGCCATGGGCCGGCCAGTGGGCGTGGTCATCGATAAACAAGGGGATTTGCTGGTGGCCGATGATGTCGGCAACAAGGTTTGGCGGGTGTCAGGCAAGTAAACAGGCGGGGTCATCAACTGCGCAAGCGAGCTTGCGCAGGTTTGAATCTGCTTTACGGGTTGTGCGCCAGATGCTGCTCGGTGGGCAGCACGCGCTTGGCGTTGAGGTAGGCTTTTTGCCAATAGGCCTTGTTCAGGCTGTCCAGTTTGACCGTACCGCCCGTGGCCGGGGCATGTACAAAGCGGCCTTCACCCACGTAGATCCCGGCATGGCTGACCTGAGAACCGCCATTGGTGGCAAAAAATAGCAAGTCGCCGGTTTGCAGCTTGTCCTGACCGACACTTTGCGCCTGCATCACAATCATTTCGCGGGTGGTGCGCGGCAATGAAATGCCCGCCGCGTCGTTGTACACGTACTTGATCAGACCACTGCAATCAAAACCTGAATCCGGGGTGTTGCCACCCCAACGATAAGGCGTGCCAACCAAACCCAAGGCGCGAAAAAGCACATCAGCCGCTATGGGCGAAAACTCTTCACTGGGATTGACGAACACCGCCGTTTTTTTCACCACAGGGGGTGGCGGGGTATGGCTGGCGCAAGCACTGAGCAGTGCTGCTAAAGTCAAAAGTGCAACGCGGGCCATGGTCGACATAAACAGAATGTTCCTGATTCTGGATACGGCAACTCTGGCCGCGAAACCCGAAACCGCGTCAGGGGGCACCTTCGCGGTTTCAGGAATTTAACAATGCGACTGAATTCTAGCTGTTAGCAACAGAACTTCAAGTAAGACATTAACTTTACTTGCGGGCTACTACGCTCGAAGGAGCCATCGCCAGGGCGCGTTTGGCCTCGATAAAGGTCTTGCTCCAGTAGCTGTCACCCAGGTTATCAATCCGGACACCCCCGCTGCGGCGGCTGCTGGAGTGGATAAACTGGTCATCACCCAGGTAAATCCCGGCATGGCTGACACGGCCACGACCATTGGTGCTGAAGAACAGCAAGTCACCCGGCTTGAGGTTGTTTCGTGCGACCAACGGTGCTTTCACGTTGATCATTTCACGGGTCGAGCGTGGCAGCTGCATGCCCGCTTCTTCTTTGAACAGGTAGCCGATGAAGCCGCTGCAATCGAAGCCAGCCTCAGAGGTGCCGCCAAAACGGTAACGCGTACCGATCAAGGACATGCCGCGCTCAAGAATGCTGTCAGCCAAAGCCGGCAATTCGTAAGGTTTGCTGTTCTCGGAAAACTGAGCCAGTTCTTTTTCGGTTGCCAGTTCTTCCTGATAAAGAGCGGAAGATTGCGATACCGAAGATGACTTTTGAACCTGCTGATCGACAACTTGTTGCGACACAGGAGTGTGGGCAGCACAGCCAAACAACAGGGTAACGAGTGCGAGGGGCACGAGGGGTGCGAAGCGCTTTAGCATGGGCACGACCGTGGCTTGTAAGAAAAGTAGCCGAGACTATGCCTTCTATGATCCTCATTTGCAAATTCAATCGATCTAAATGTGACTCGGGGGGTTTCCCAATACATCTAAGGCTTTACACCCCTGACAATCGATTTTGCGCGCCCAACCACGCTGGCGCGCGGGTTTTCTGGCGCCTGAAAACCGCCAAAAAAGATCTGAGGCCTGCGATTTTAAAGGCGTGAACTACCAGCCCAGGGTTTCTTTCAGGAACGGAATGGTCAGCTTGCGCTGCGCTTGCAAGGACGCCTGATCGAGCCGCTCAAGCAAATCAAACAGCGCGCTCATGCTGCGCGTACCACGGGTGAGAATGAAGTGCCCGACTTCGTCGGTCAGGTGCAGGCCGCGACGGGATGCACGCAATTGCAAGGCTCGCAGCTTGTCTTCATCAGACAGCGGGCGCATCTGGAACACCAGCGCAAGGGTCAGGCGGGACTTGAGGTCCGCCAGCTTGATTGGTAGCTCGCGGGGCGAGGCGGAGGCCGCGATCAGCAGGCGACGGCCACTGTCACGCAGGCGATTGAACAGATGGAACAGCGCCTCTTCCCAATCAGCCCGACCGGCCACCGCCTGAAGATCATCCAGGCAAACCAGTTCGTACTGTTCAAGGTTATCGAGGATTTCAATGCCGCGATCCAGCAACTCGGCCAGTGGCAAGTACACTGCCGGCTCACCCATCTGTTCAAAGCGCAGACAGGCGGCCTGTAGCAAGTGTGTACGGCCCACGCCTTGTTTGCCCCAGAGGTAAATCAGGCTTTCTGTCCAGCCGGCGTCGGCTTCGCACAGACGCTCGACATAGCCGAGTGCAGCGGCATTGGCGCCTGGATAGTAGTTTATGAAGGTAGCGTCATCACGCAGACGCACACCTAGGGGCAGCTGAATCGGTTTCATGCTGACTGAACAGTTCAAGCGAACCGTTAGTGGCCTCTGTGTAAAGTATTAAAAGTTTATACCCGTGTAGCCGGGCACACAATGTAACAGACCACGAGCAAAATCAAAGGTTTGCATTAACGTCTTGGATTGATTGGTCTTTTTCTTCCTGTCCGGGGCCCTGGTGCGCAAACAAAAAAGGCGGGCTCACCTCACGATGAGCCCGCCCCTTCAAACCGCCAGTGCTACAGCTGCGGGTCTTCGCTGCCTTTATAGACCTGAGACTCCTTGTACAGATCCTGCACATGGCGCACCAGCACCATGATCACCGCAGCCACCGGCAGCGCCAGAAGCACCCCGGTAAAGCCAAACAGCTCGCCGCCCGCCAGAATCGCGAAGATCACTGCCACCGGATGCAGACCGATGCGGTCACCCACCAGCAACGGGGTCAGCACCATACCCTCCAGCGCCTGCCCGACCATAAATACCGCGACGATACCGATCATGGGGTACAAATCGCCACCGAACTGGAACAAGCCGGCAACCAGGGCCGCACCAATGCCGATAATGAACCCCATGTACGGCACGATGGCCGCAAGCCCCGCCATCAGACCGATCAACAGCCCCAGCTCAAGCCCGACCAGCATCAAGCCGGCGGAATAGATCACCCCCAGCGCCAGCATCACCAGCAACTGACCTCGGACAAACGCGCCGAGTACGTCGTGACATTCCTTGGCCAGCGACACAATCTGATCGGCGCGAGCACGGGGCAACAGGCCGCGAATCCTGGCCATCATGATGTTCCAGTCCCGCAGCAGGTAAAAAGCTACCACCGGGATCAGTACCAGATTGGCCAAAAGGCCGATCAGCGCCAGGCTGGATGCCGTGGCCTGAGACAGAACCACACCGACGATGTCTGTGGCCTGCCCCATGTGCTCGGTGATGGCCGCCTTGATCTTGTCGAATTTCCAGAAGCTGTCGCTCAGACCCAGCTTGGCCTGGACCCACGGCATTGCAGTGTGCTGCAACCAGTCGAGTACCTGCGGCGCCAACTGGTAGAGCTTCAGCAACTGCTTGGCCAGAAGCGGCACCAACACCAGCAGCAATGTCATCAAGATGAGCGTGAACAGCGTAAAGACCGCGACCACGCCCCAGGTTCTTGAAAGCCCGGCCCTTTCCAGCCGGTCAACCACAGGGTCGAACATATAGGCCAGAACGATCGCGACCAAAAAGGGCGTGAGTATCGGATGCAGGAAGTACACGAACAAGGCGAACCCCAGCGCTACGCCCCACCACACCCACCGTCGCGAATCTGCCATGAATCACCCCATCCTTATATAAAGAAGATAAAACCCTACCAACGGAACCGTAGCTGAGGGGCAGGCGCTGCCACCACTCCGGGCGCCTGCCCTGCATCGGCCACAGGAGACACCTGACCTGCAGGCACTTCCTGCAACTGCGCCAGCCCCAACTGCGAACGCAGCTGCTCGGCGCTGCCATTTACCTGATAAACGATACGATCCCCGTCGACGCTTTTAAGTTTCGCGCCAAAGGGCTCCAGCAAATGCCCCAACTGCGCATAGCGCGCCAGGGTCATGCCCTGCACTTCGAGCAACTGCTCGGTGGAAACGCCCGGCTTGACCGCGTAACGCGGGGCCAGACGCTGGCTCACCGCAAGCATCACGGCATCGGCCAGCGCCGCCTGATCAGGGGCCTGGGCGTTGCCCTGCTCCTGCTGATCGCCAACCCACAAACGCCACTTGGCAGTCCACTTCCCGTCATCTTCACGGGCATGCACCGCCAGCAACGCATCCGCCCCGTAACGCTCGGAAGCATCCTTCAAAGGTGCAGGGTTGCTGCCTTCAAGGTTGTCAGCCGTGCCCACCAGCTGCTCGCTCAGGTCCGCCAGCGGCAGACGCAACGGCAACCCGCGATGTTGCGCCGCACGGCGCAGTGGCTCAGCGACAGACTGACCGTCACCCACCAGGCTCGACCCGTCGACCGAGTCATTCAACCACCAGCCCAGCAACGCGGGCCGGTTGGCGCCCCACAACGACAAACCCGCCTGACGCAACGCGCGGTCAGTGCTCACAGGGTCGAATTCCACCTGCAGGCTTTCCGGCGGACCCGCGTCATAGCCGTACTGGCTGATGATTTGCTGCGGATCCTTGCGAATCGCCTCAAGGCCGGGGTTCTGGATTGCCTTGGCATCCCCTGTAAGGCGCAGCACCAGGGTTTCCAGGGCTTTTTGCGTGGCCTGGGTACGCTCTTCAGGCGATTGACTGGTAACCGGCTCGCGCACTTGGTAAAGACCGGTCAGGATTTCGGCATGACTCGCCAGGCTAAAAAATGACAAACAGCCCACTGCTAAAAATTGGCTCAGACGCATGAAAGATTCCCGATGACAAAAAAGCAGCCTGATAAGGACGCCATAAAAACACCCGAACAAGCTTCAGACACGGCCGCAGCCAAATCATTCAAGCCCGTCACGCAGTTTTCATTCGGTCATAAAAACTCAAAAGTTATTCGCTATACCTTATACAGGGCCGCACGCAGACCCAAGTACGACTAAAAAAGGTTTTTTTCGACAGATATAACCCTGCCTGTCGGCCCGAGGATGGCCGCTGCCCTTCAAGCCTGATAAAATCGCGCGCCTTCGCAGACCGGCAACAGCCGGGCACCCTGCAAATGCTTTTCGCCATCGACGAGCACTTGCAAGCCTGCCCCCTGAACTCGGTCGATACCCCCGAATCCCCCCTAAAGGCCTGGATTATGAGCAAGCAACCATCCCTGAGCTACAAAGACGCCGGTGTAGACATCGACGCCGGTGAAGCATTGGTCGAACGCATCAAGAGCGTGGCCAAGCGCACTGCACGCCCGGAAGTGATGGGCGGCCTCGGCGGTTTTGGCGCCCTCTGCGAAATTCCGGCTGGCTACAAGCAGCCTGTTCTGGTTTCCGGCACCGACGGCGTAGGCACCAAGCTGCGCCTGGCACTGAACCTGAACAAACACGACAGCATCGGTATCGACCTGGTTGCCATGTGCGTTAACGATCTGATCGTATGCGGCGCAGAGCCTCTGTTCTTCCTCGACTACTACGCCACCGGCAAGCTCAACGTAGAAACCGCAACCCAGGTGGTTACCGGTATCGGCGCTGGCTGCGAATTGTCCGGCTGCTCGCTGGTAGGCGGCGAAACCGCTGAAATGCCGGGCATGTACGAAGGCGAAGACTATGACCTGGCCGGCTTCTGCGTCGGCGTTGTAGAAAAATCCGAAATCATCGACGGCTCCAAGGTTGCTGCCGGCGACGCCCTGCTCGCCCTGCCTTCTTCGGGCCCGCACTCCAACGGTTACTCGCTGATCCGCAAGATCATCGAAGTGTCCGGTGCCGACATCGAAAACATCCAGCTCGACGGCAAGCCGCTGACCGATCTGCTGATGGCCCCGACCCGTATCTACGTCAAGCCGCTGCTCAAGCTGATCAAGGAAACCGGCGTTGTCAAAGCCATGGCCCACATCACCGGTGGTGGCCTGCTCGACAACATCCCGCGCGTTTTGCCAAAAGGCGCTCAAGCGGTAGTTGACGTTGCCAGCTGGCAGCGCCCTGCAGTCTTCGACTGGCTGCAAGAAAAAGGCAACGTGGACGAAAACGAAATGCACCGCGTGCTGAACTGCGGCGTTGGCATGGTGATCTGCGTAGCCCAGGCTGACGTTGAAACCGCGCTGAACGTACTGCGTGAAGCAGGCGAGCAACCGTGGGTCATCGGCCAGATCGCAACCGCCGCTGAAGGCGCTCCACAAGTTGAGCTGCAAAACCTCAAGGCGCACTAATGCCTGATACCTGTGATGTAGTAGTGCTGCTTTCCGGCACCGGCAGCAACTTGCAGGCCTTGATCGACAGCAATGACGTCAAGGACAGCCCGGCCAGGATTCGCGCGGTAATCTCCAACCGCGCAGATGCCTACGGCCTGCAACGCGCCAAAGACGCGGGTATCGAAACCCGCGTACTGGATCACAAAGCATTCGAGGGCCGCGAGGCCTTCGATGCTGCACTGATCGAAATCATCGACACCTTCAACCCGCAACTGGTGGTTCTGGCCGGATTCATGCGCATCCTCAGCGCTGACTTCGTGCGTCACTATCAGGGTCGCCTGCTCAATATCCACCCTTCGCTGTTGCCCAAATACAAAGGCTTGCACACGCATCAACGCGCGCTGGAAGCGGGGGATCGCGAACACGGCTGCAGCGTGCACTTTGTGACCGAGGAACTCGACGGCGGGCCTCTGGTCGTACAGGCAGTGATACCGGTAGAGTCAGATGACTCGCCACACAGTCTGGCACAACGGGTTCACGCCCAGGAACACCGGATTTATCCGCTTGCAGTGCGCTGGTTTGCCGAAGGTCGCTTGTCTCTTGACGAGCAAGGCGCATTATTGGACGGTCAATTACTCGCGGCCAGCGGCCACTTGATACGAATCTAGGAGAAATTATGCGTCGTGCCCTGCTTCTCGCCCTCAGCCTGCTGGCTATCCCAGCAGTGCAGGCGGCCGAACTCCAGCCATTCAAAGCCAGCTACACCGCCGACTGGAAACAGTTGCCGATGAGCGGTTCTGCCGAGCGTAGCCTGACCAAAAACGACAAAGGCATCTGGACCTTGAACTTCAAGGCCTCGATGCTGGTGGCCAGCCTGAACGAAGAAAGCACCCTCAAAATTGAAAAGGACGCGCTGATCCCGCTGACCTATCATTTTGAACGTGGCGGCCTGGGCAAAGCCAAGAAGATCGATCTGGATTTTGACTGGGCCACCAAAATGGTGACCGGCACTGATCAGGGCGATCCGGTTAAAGTGCCACTGCTCACGGGCATGCTCGACAAGTCCACCTACCAGCTGGCTTTGCAGCGCGATGTGGAAGCCGGCAAGAAGTCCATGAGCTACCAGGTGGTTGATGGTAACGACGTAGACACCTATGACTTCCGTGTTATCGGCCCTGAAGTGGTCGAAACCAAGGCCGGCAAGGTAGATGCGATCAAGGTTGAGCGCGTACGCGATCCGACACAGAACAAGCGCATCACAGAAATGTGGTTCGCCAAGAGCTGGGGTTCGCTGCTGGTCAAACTGCGTCAGGTCGAAAAAGACGGCAAGGAATACAACATCATGCTGCTGGACGGCACGGTGAACGGCAAAGCGGTCAAGGGCAACTGATCGGTAAGCCCTGAGCTGCAAGCTGCAAGACAAAAACCTCGCTTCGGCGGGGTTTTTTTGGGCCTGAAAACAGCCCCGAAACATGAAACTTTTGTCATAAAACTATCGACCAAATCCGTAAACACCACGTGATTCAAGGGCTGCAGGGTTTGACGGTTTTTAACAAGATGACAGCGCGACAATCAGCTATTTACTTAGGAAGCTAACAGATTCTATAAAGGAGTCCTGCGACGCCTTGCCGCAGGCCCTTATCAGAATTTGGAGCAAGCAGATGACTATCAAAGTAACTGAACGCGACGATTCACGTATGTTCCACCAGCTTGTAGCCCACGGTGTGCACCTGTGGGACGTGCATCAGGAAGACGTGCTGGTTGGCATGTTCCACCGCGAAAGCGACGCTCACAGCTACAAGGCTGAGCTGGAAAAGCTGGAAGCGCAAAAACGCCAGGCCTGAACGACAGCAACTACAGACTTGAAAAACACAAACCCCGCCGAAGCGGGGTTTGTTTTGTACGGGGTACCGTAAACCCTGTGCGAGCAGGCTTGCTCGCGATGGCAGCAGCCCGGCTTACCTGTCAGTTTGCGGTTACCACATCAGATCGTCGGGGATCTGATAGGCCGCGTACGGATCGTCTTCTTCCGGCGTTTTTGACTCCACCAGGATGTTGAGCTGAACAATCCGGCGCGGGTCGCGCTCCTGGATCTTCAGCGCAGCTTCACGGGGGATCACTTCGTAACCGCCCTGATGCTGCACGATCGCCAGCGAGCCATTGGCCAGCTTGTTGCGCATCAAGGTGTTGACCGACAGGCGCTTGACCTTCTTGTCGTCAACAAAGTTGTAATAGTCCTCGGTGTTGAGCTTGGGCAAGCGCGAGACTTCGATCAATTGCTTGATCTGCGCGGCACGGGCCTTTTGCTCGACCTTCTCCTGTTGCTGACGGTTCAGCTCCTGATCGCGCTTGACCTTCTCGGCCTTGGCTTCGGCGGCCAGACGCTGCTGGGTGTCGTCCAGCTCGATCTGACCTTTATGGGCCAGACGCTGCTGCTTTTGCTTTTCTTTGCCGGCCTGTTTGGCCTGCTTCTCGTTGACCAGTCCGGCTTTGAGCAACTGGTCGCGTAGGGAAATGCTCATCTACTTACTCACTTAGGCAAACTCAGCCGCAGCTGGGTAAATTCTTTTCCTGGCGCTTGGCTTCGCCCCACAGGGCGTCCAGGTCTTCAAGGGTGCAGTCTTCAATGGGACGCAGGGTATCGCGCAATGCCTGCTCGATAAACCGGAAACGTCGGTCAAATTTGGAATTGGCCCCGCGCAAGGCGGTTTCCGGGTCCACTTTGAGATGGCGGGCCAGGTTGACCACCGAAAACAGCAGGTCACCGATCTCGTCATGAATCGCCGCCGAATCGTTGTCCGCCATGGCTTCCAGCACTTCATCCAGCTCTTCACGGACCTTGTCCAGCACCGGCAACGCGGCTGGCCAGTCAAAGCCGACCCGGGCAGCACGCTTTTGCAACTTGGCTGCACGGGACAAGGCAGGCAATGCCACCGGCACGTCATCGAGCAGGGACAACTGCTCGGGGGCTGAGGATTTTTCCGCGCGCTCCTCGGCCTTGATCTCATCCCAGCGCTGCCTGACCTGCTCTTCGCTCAGGCGCGGCACGTCCAGCGGCGCATACAGATCGCCGGTTGGGAACACATGGGGATGACGACGAATCAGTTTGCGGGTAATGCTGTCAATCACCCCGGCAAATTCAAAGCGGCCTTCTTCACGGGCCAGCTGGCTGTAATACACCACCTGGAACAGCAAATCGCCCAGCTCGCCCTGCACATGCTCGAAGTCACCGCGCTCAATGGCGTCGGCGACCTCATAGGCTTCTTCCAGGGTGTAAGGCACGATCGTTGCCCAGGTTTGCTTGATATCCCATGGGCAACCGTACTGCGGGTCGCGCAGACGGGCCATGAGGTGCAGCAGGTCGTCGAGGCTGTACATCAATAATCCTTTTACACACCGCCTTGCGGGAACGGTCTTGCTCGCGATGGCATCACCTCGTCAAACCAGATGTACCGAGTTGTCTGCATCGAGAGCAAGCCCGCCCCCACAAGTGGTCAGCGTGGTTCGCTACGCCCTATTCGGCGGGTTTCGATAATGTTGGGCAACTGCGAGATACGCCCCAGCAAACGCCCCAGCGCATCCAGGCCCGGGATCTCGATGGTCAAGGTCATCAACGCGGTGTTGTTTTCCTTGTTCGAGCGGGTGTTGACCGCCAGTACGTTGATCCGCTCGTTGAGCAGCACCTGGGACACGTCACGCAGCAAGCCCGAACGGTCGTAGGCGCGGATCTCGATGTCGACCGGATAGGTTGACACCGGGATCGGTCCCCAGTTGACCTGGATTATCCGCTCCGGCTCCCGGCTGCCCAGTTGCAGCACCGAGGCGCAGTCCTGACGGTGAATGCTCACGCCACGGCCCTGGGTGATGTAACCGACAATCGCATCCCCCGGCAGCGGCTGGCAGCAGCCGGCCATCTGGGTCAGCAGGTTACCGACGCCTTCGATCTGGATATCCCCACGCTTGCCCGGTTTGTAACCCGTGGCCTTGCGCGGTATCAGCTCCATCTGCTCGCTGCCGCGCTCCGGCTCGACCTGTTGCTGCGCCAGGTTGATCAGTTGCGCCAGGCGCAAATCACCCGCACCGAGCGCCGCATACATGTCCTCGGCGGTTCTCATGTTGGCTTTGTCGGCGAGCTTCTCGAAGTCCACCGTTGGCAGGCCCAAACGCCCCAGCTCGCGCTCAAGCATGGTTTTGCCGGCAGCGACGTTCTGGTCACGGGCCTGCAATTTGAACCAGTGAACGATCTTGGCCCGCGCGCGCGACGTGGTGATGTAACCCAGGTTCGGGTTCAGCCAGTCGCGGCTCGGCGTACCGTGCTTGCTGGTGATGATCTCGACCTGCTCACCGGTTTGCAGGCTGTAGTTGAGCGGCACGATGCGCCCGTTGATCTTGGCGCCGCGGCAGTTATGGCCGATTTCGGTGTGTACCCGATACGCGAAGTCCAGCGGTGTTGCACCTTTGGGCAGGTCGATGGCATGCCCGTCCGGGGTAAAGATGTACACCCGGTCCGGCTCGATATCGACCCGCAACTGATCGGCCAGGCCACCAATGTCGCCCAGCTCTTCGTGCCATTCCAGCACCTGGCGCAGCCACGAGATTTTCTCTTCGTACTGGTTGGACCCGGCCTTGACGTCGGTGCCCTTGTAGCGCCAGTGCGCGCACACCCCCAACTCGGCCTCTTCGTGCATGGCGTGGGTGCGGATCTGCACCTCAAGAACCTTGCCTTCAGGGCCGATCACGGCAGTGTGCAGTGAGCGGTAGCCGTTCTCCTTGGGGTTGGCGATGTAGTCGTCGAATTCTTTGGGGATGTGACGCCACAAGGTGTGGACGATGCCCAGCGCGGTGTAGCAATCGCGCATTTCCGGCACCAGCACCCGCACCGCACGCACGTCATAGATCTGGCTGAAAGCCAGGCCCTTGCGCTGCATTTTGCGCCAGATGGAGTAGATGTGCTTGGCCCGACCGCTGATATCCGCGTCAACACCGGTGGCCACCAGCTCAGTACGCAACTGGTTCATCACATCACTGATAAAGCGCTCGCGATCGAGACGGCGCTCGTGCAGCAAGGTGGCAATCTGCTTGTACTGCTCGGGCTCCAGATAGCGGAAGGACAAGTCCTCCAGCTCCCATTTGATATGGCCGATGCCCAGGCGATGCGCCAATGGCGCATAAATATCGAACACCTCACGGGCGACGCGGTTGCGCTTCTCGTCCGGGGCATTCTTGACTGCGCGAATGGCGCAGGTACGTTCGGCCAGCTTGATCAGTGCAACACGCACGTCATCAACCATGGCAACCAGCATCTTGCGCAGGTTTTCGACCTGACCCTGGGTGCCCAGCACCATGGATTGGCGGGGGCTGAGGCTGGCGCTGATGGCCGCCATGCGCAGTACGCCATCAATCAGCTTGGCCACCACCGGGCCAAAGCGCTGACTGACCGCAGGCAACAATACCTGCCCTTCGCGCACGCAACGATAAAGAATCGCGGCAACCAGAGAGTCTTGATCCAGTTTCAGATCGGCCAGTATCTCGGCGATTTCCAACCCGGTGCGAAAGCTGGATGTGCCTTCGGCCCACAGGTTTTTCGCCGCATTGGCTTGCTGCTCGACCTCGCGCGCAAACTCACACGCTTCTTTCAAGGCTTCACGGTCAAGCGCCACATCGACACTCACCGCATGATCGAGCCATGCCTCGAGGTTGAGACTGCCGTCGGTGTTGATCGGCTGGTGTGCTCTGACCTGTACCATCTTGCTTACCTTCCCTACAGCGCAGATTCAATGCGCCGAAATCACAGGCCCTAATCCCGACCGCGCGCCACAGGGCATATCTGCGCGGGTCGCGGGCCTGTCGAAATAGACAGACCGTCCTAGTCTGCTTCGAATAACGCCATCGCCTCGACATGTGCTGTTTGCGGAAACATATCGAGGATTCCGGCACGTTTTAACCGATAACCCTGTTTCATCAACTCAACCGTGTCGCGCGCCAGCGTGGCCGGGTTGCACGACACATACACCAAACGTTTGGCACCCAGGCCAGACAGCTTGCGTACCACTTCATAGGCGCCGTCGCGGGGCGGGTCGAGCAGTACGGCACAAAAACCCTCTTTGGCCCAGGCTGCATCCACCAGCGGCTGCGACAAGTCAGCCTGAAAGAACGCTACATTATGCAGGTTGTTACTGACCGCGTTTTGCGCCGCGCGTTCGACCATGGTCGCAACACCTTCAACTGCCACCACCTCGCGCACCTGACGCGACAGCGGTAAAGCGAAGTTACCCAGCCCACAGAACAAGTCAAGAATCCGTTCGTCAGCTTGTGGAGCAAGCCACTTTATTGCCTGAGCCACCATGGCTTCGTTGACGCCGGCATTGACCTGGACAAAATCACCGGGGCGATACGCCAACCCCAGGTCCCACTGTTCCAGACGGTAGCCCAGGGTCCCGGTCAAATCGACCGGCTGTGGTTCTCCTTCACCATGCAGCCACAATTGGGCGTTATGGGTCAGGCAAAAACCCTGCAGAACCTGCATGTCGGCATCGTTGAGCGGTGCCATATGACGCAGCAAAACCGCAATCGCCGAACCGCTGAACAACTCGACATGGCCCAGGGCCTTCGGGTTGCTCAGTTGTCGCAACATGGCCGGCAGGCCGGTCATGATAGGTTGCAAAGCCTGTACCAGAACCAAACAGTGATCGATGGCCACGATGTCCTGACTGCCGGCAGCCCGGAACCCCACATCCAGACGCTTGGCCCGCGCATCCCAACGCACGGCAATGCGCGCCCGGCGGCGATAGCCGAACTCTGGCCCGGTCAGCGGCGGCGCCCACTCCAGGGGTTCGACACCGGCCACACGGGACAGTTGCTCGGCCAGCATGCGCTGTTTGAGTGCAAGCTGCTCCTCATGGGGCAAATGCTGCACGCTGCAACCGCCACATTTGCCCGCATGGGCGCACGGTGCCACGCGGCGAATGTCGCTGGCCTTGAATACACGCTCGGTGCGGGCCTCAACGACTTTGCCGTGAGCCCCCAACACCCGGGCTTCAACCTCTTCGCCGGCCAGGGCTCCCGACACAAACCAGGTACGCCCTTCGACAAAGGCGATGCCACGGCCGTCGTTGGCCAGCCGCTCGATGCTCAAACGCTGCTTTTTGCCCGTGGGCACTTGCGGGGCCTTGGTGCCGCCAGCAGGCTGGAAGCGCAGACCTCTTTCTTGCTTAGCCATCAATTAGGCTCATCGTAAATACCAGTCGACAAGTAACGATCGCCCCGGTCGCAAATGATCGCGACCATCACCGCGTTTTCAACTTCCTGGTTCAAGCGCAGCATCGCTGCCACCGCTCCACCCGAGGACACACCACAAAAAATGCCTTCTTCACGGGCCAGACGACGGGTGACGTCTTCGGCCTCGCGCTGGGCCATGTCGACAATCCGGTCAACCCGGTCGGCCTGGTAGATCTTGGGCAGGTATTCCTGCGGCCAGCGGCGAATGCCCGGAATGGCGGAGCCTTCCATCGGCTGCAAACCGACGATCTGCACGCCCGGGTTTTGCTCTTTGAGGTAGCGCGACACGCCCATGATGGTACCGGTGGTGCCCATCGAACTGATGAAGTGGGTGATCGTACCGTTGGTCTGACGCCAGATTTCCGGGCCGGTGCCGGTGTAGTGCGCTTCGGGGTTATCACCGTTGGCGAACTGGTCGAGTACCTTGCCCAGACCCTGGGCCTGCATCTTGTCGGCCAGGTCGCGGGCGCCTTCCATGCCCTCTTCCTGACTGACCAGGATCAGTTCGGCGCCATACGCGGTCATGGCCGCCTTGCGCTCGGCACTGGAGTTGTCAGGCATGATCAGGATCATCTTGTAGCCCTTGATCGCAGCAGCCATGGCCAGTGCAATCCCGGTATTGCCCGAGGTGGCTTCAATCAGGGTATCGCCGGCCTGGATCTGCCCGCGCCCTTCAGCGCGTGCAATCATCGACAGAGCCGGGCGGTCCTTGACCGAGCCGGCAGGGTTATTCCCTTCGAGCTTGAGCAACAAGGTGTTTGTGGTGTCTCCGGCCAGGCGCTGCAAGCGCACCAGCGGAGTGTTGCCGACGCAATCGGCGATAGTTGGGTACTGCAATGTCATGGCGTATTCGCAATCCAGACCGCGGGGCCGCACATCATACCGACAAACGCCGACAGCCCATATCACGCAAAGTGCGGTGCTTATGGCGAATGGTTATAAATGGAATCACTTGCGTAACTTGCAACCGCAATGGGCGCTGGAACCCGATGCGCCGTGACTTCCAATAAGCAATGGAAAACACAGGTAAACCGATGGAGAAAAACGCTCTTGAGAACCGAATCAATTGCATCACCCACCGCCCATCCCTCTGGTGACATTACTCATATTGCCCCCTCAGCGCCTGCTCAACACCTGGCCAGGGAGCAGTTCTACAAAACTGGCTGTGGCGCTGTCAGTCTGCTGTGTGCCGCAAAAGAGCTGGGAGTAACACATTTACCGGCATACCGTGGCTCACTGTCGGAACGAAAGGGCATCAATACACTAGAGCTGAACTTACGCTGCGAAACTGACTTATTGAAAATAACCAGCGGCAGTACCACCTATCCAAAACAACAAAGTGACATGGATCTGGTGGGCTTCACGATGCCAGATGGCATTGTCACAGCCGCCAGGATGCTCGGGCTTGATGTAAGAGCAGAGGAAAACCCGGGAGTATTTTCAAAAGCGCTGAACTGGATTTACCCGGATGCCCGAATGAAACTTTCCGGCATGGGCTGCCCCATAGAACACTGCCCCATAAAAATCGAACCCAACCAGATCAAGATTGAAGCACTGGCCGTTTCCATTGTCGGGGTTCCCGTTAGTTTGCATTGGGTGGTCCATAGAAGTGACGGCAGCTATATGAACCCGGATACGGGCACCAACCATAAGAACTTCGAACAATTGAACGCGGACGCCAAACAAGCCATCTGCAAAATGCTGGGATACTACAAAACCGGCATATCCCTCATTGTTTCCAGGCCTTCATAATCGGCCCATCAATTTAATATTCACCCGCAAGCCTCGATCCGTATTCGAGGCCCACAAACTCCCGCCCTGCAACCGCAGCGCATTGCGCGCAATGCTCAGGCCCAGGCCAAAACCGCCATCCCCGGGGCGCGACCCGTCCAGCCGGGTAAAGGGCGCGAAAATCCGCTCCAGCTCTTCGGGCGCCACGCCGCCGCCCTCGTCGTCGAGCCACAGGTGCCATTCGTCGCCTTCACGCTGGCCATTCAGACTGACGATGCCCCCTGGCGGCGAGTGGCGGATGGCGTTGCGCAAGATGTTCTCCATAGCCTGGGCCAGGCCATTGAGATGCCCGCGCACCCAGCAATCGGCGTCCACAAAACACGGCAACCGCGATTGCGCCCAGCCGCTTTCAAAACCGGCATTCTCGGTCAGCATCTCCCACAACGCCTGAACCTGAATGTCTTCCACGGGCAACTGCCCGCGCTCGGCATCCAGCCAGGCCAGTTGCAGGGTGTCTTCGACCAGCCGTTGCATGCCGTCAACTTCACGGCTCAAGCGCTCGCGCAGGGCTTCGAGATCCTGTTCGCTGTCACAGGCCACCCGCAAACGGCTCAAGGGCGTACGCAGTTCATGGGACAAGTCCCGGAGCAATTGCTGCTGTTGCGAGACCGTGCTTTGCAGGCGTTCGGACATTTGATCGAACGCCCGCGCCAGTTCGCCCAGCTCGTCCTGACGCCCGGTGGTCTGGCTCGACAGCCGGGCCCCCAACTGGTCGGCCCGCCACGCGTTGGCCTGTTCGCGCAAATGATTCAGCGGCACGATCAGCACGCGGTACAGGCCCACGCACAACAGCAGCGTCAGCAAGCCGGGGATCACGCCGTTAGTGACAATCCGCCACATTATCTGCGAGCGCCCCGGCATGAAACGCTGCGGCAACTCGATCACCAGACTGCCCGCCGACGGGTCCCTGGGGAATGGCACCTTGAGCCAGGGACGCGCCGTCTTGATGTGGCTGATGGGCCAGTCCAGACCGCGTAAAAAGGTCAATCGCTCATTTTCGCGGTCGCTCAACGGGTAGCTGCTCAGCGATTGCAAATCCTGGCCAATGACCCCTACCCAGCCGGGCTCTCTTTGCCCCATCGTCTGCAACCACTGGTCGACACCCGTTTGCTGGCCGGTCTCCCAGGCGTGCTCGGCCTCACCGGCATAGCGCACCAGCGTGGCGTGGGCCTGCTCCGACAAAAAGCCGGTGCGCTTGTCCATGTAACGGCCCCAGGACCAACTGAGCCAGATCATCAGCAAACAGAAGACCACCAGCAGGCACGCCAGCTTCCAGAACACCGAATTTTTGCCGGGCACCCTACAAGGCATCGCTGGCACTCAGGACATAACCCTTGCCCCACACCGTGCGCACTTCGCGCTGGTGGTAGCCGATGGTTTTGAGTTTTCGCCGGATCTGGCTGATGTGCATGTCCAGGCTGCGGTCGTGGGCCGCATAGCCACGCTGCAGCACCTGCTGATAGAGGAAAGCCTTGCTGAGCACTTCGTCGGCACTGCGCTGCAGGGTATCGAGCAGGCGGTACTCGCTGCGGGTCAACCCCGCCCAAAGCTGTTCATGACACACGTCGCAGGTGTCTTCATCGAAATACAGCCCGGTGCCGGCCACCGGCTGATCCTGCGGCACCCGGGCGCCGGGCATGCGATCCAGGGCCACGCGACGCAAGATGGCCTGGATGCGCACTCGCAGCTCGGCCATGCTGAACGGCTTGGGCAGGTAATCATCCGCTCCCAGCTGAAACCCGCTGATGCGGTCGGCCTCGGCACCCAGCGCGGACATCAGGATCACCGGCAAGGCATGGGTCCGGCGCAATTGCGTCAATACCTGCAGGCCGTTCATGCCGGGCAGCAGAATGTCCATCAGCACCACGTCAAAGTGTTCTTGCCGGGCCAGGGCCAAACCCTCCTGGCCGTTCTGGCACCAGATAACGTCAAACCCGCACCGCAGCAACTGCTCGTGCAGGTAGGCACCCAGGACAGGGTCGTCTTCAATGGTCAAAAGGCGCGACGGGCTAACAGGTACGGGATTCATTAGCGTCTGCAAGTCATTCTCAATCGGCGATTATTCAAGATTGAGCCACTGCGGGCAACCGGCGCAGGCTTTAACGGTGCCGATAAACCGAAATTGATGGCAAATTTACAAAGATTTGCCATGCACCATATGGCTACACTGCCACCTGGCCCGAGCGGGATGCCCGGGTCACTCTTAAAAGAATGCAGGGCTGGAGAGTTGCGTGCTTAAAAACCTCGGTATCAAAGGCCGCGTATTGCTGCTCACACTATTGCCCGTCAGCTTGATGACCTGCGTACTTGGCGGCTACTTCACCTGGCTGCAACAGTCCGAGCTGCAATCACAGTTGCTGCAACGCGGTGAGATGATCGCCGAGCAGCTCGCGCCCCTGGTAGCCCCTGCCATGGGCCGGCATGACACCGCACTGCTGGCGCGCATCGCCACCGAATCCCTGGAACAACAGGATGTGCGGGCCGTCGCGTTCCTCAACGCCAACCATGAGCCTCTCGCCCATGCCGGGCCGATCATGCTCAACCAGGCCCCCCTGGGGAGCAGCACGCACCTGCAACAACGCACCGACAACGATGCCACCCGCTATTTGCTGCCGGTGTTTGGCCGTCATCGCAACCTGGCCGGGGATGTGATCCCCAATGAAGCCCATCGCCTGCTGGGCTGGGTCGAGCTTGAGCTGTCCCACAACGGCATGCTGCTGCGCAGTTACCGCAACCTGTTTGCCAGCTTGCTGCTGATCGTCACCGGGCTGGTGCTGACCACCCTGCTGGCCCTGCGCATGAGTCGCACGATCAATGCCCCCATCGGTCATATCAAACAGGCCGTGGCGCAACTCAAGGACGGGCACCTTGAAACCCGCCTGCCGCCCTTGGGCAGTCATGAACTGGATGAGCTGGCGTCGGGCATCAACCGCATGGCCGAAACCCTGCAAAATGCCCAGGAAGAACTGCAACACAGTGTCGACCAGGCCACCGAAGACGTGCGCCAGAACCTGGAAACCATTGAAATCCAGAACCTGGAGCTCGACCTGGCCCGCAAGGAGGCCCTGGAAGCCAGCCGCATAAAGTCCGAATTCCTGGCCAACATGAGCCACGAAATCCGCACGCCGCTCAATGGCATCCTCGGGTTTACCCACTTGCTCCAGAAAAGCGAGCTGACTCCACGCCAGTTCGACTACCTCAATACCATCGAGAAATCGGCCGACAACCTGCTCGGGATCATCAACGAGATTCTCGACTTTTCGAAAATTGAAGCCGGCAAGCTGGTGCTCGACAGTATCCCGTTCAACCTGCGCGACCTGTTGCAGGACACCCTGACCATCCTCGCCCCTTCGGCCCACGACAAAGGGCTGGAGCTGGTCAGCCTGGTCTATCGAGACACCCCGCTGTCGCTGATTGGCGACCCGCTGCGACTCAAGCAGATCCTCACCAACCTGGTCAACAACGCCATCAAGTTCACCCGCGAAGGCACCATTGCCGTGCGGGCCATGCTTGAAGACCAGGATGAAAACGAAACCGACGGCAGCGTGCAACTGCGTATCAGCGTGCAGGACACCGGCATCGGCCTGACCGCCCAGGATATCCGGGCACTGTTCCAGGCCTTCAGCCAGGCTGACAACTCGCTGTCCCGCCAACCCGGCGGTACCGGGCTGGGGCTGGTGATCTCCAAGCGACTGGTCGAGCAGATGGGCGGCGAAATCGGCGTTGAAAGCACGCCGGGCGAAGGCTCGGTGTTCTGGATCAGCGTCAAGCTGCCCAAGGCCCGCGATGATGTCGAGGACCTGCCAGGTGCCCCGCTGCAGGGCCGTCGCGTGGCGATTCTGGAAAAACACGACCTGGCGCGCCAGGCCTTGCACCATCAGCTCGAAGACTGCGGGCTGGACGTGACGCCCTGCACCACCCTTGAGAACCTCACCAACTGCGTGACCGGCGCCCATCAGACTGCGCAGGCTATTGAGCTGGCGGTACTGGGGGTCACGGCCAATGACACCCCGCCCGAGCGCCTCAGCCAGCACATCTGGGACCTGGAGCACATGGGCTGCAAAGTGCTGGTGCTGTGCCCGACCACCGAGCAGGGCCTGTTCAACACCGCCGTGGCCAACCCCCACAGCCAGCTTCAGGCCAAACCTGCCTGCACCCGTAAATTGCGCCGGGCCCTGGCCGACCTGATCAACCCGCGCCAGCCCCGGGCCGAACCCGGCGAGCTGCTGGCCAGCCGGGCGCCGCGTATCCTGTGTGTCGATGACAACCCGGCCAACCTGCTGCTGGTGCAGACCCTGCTTGAAGGCATGGGCGCCAAAGTCACGGCCGTGGACAGCGGCTATGCCGCCATCGACGCGGTCAAGACCGAAGACTTCGATCTGGTCCTGATGGATGTACAGATGCCCGGCATGGACGGCCGCGAAACCACCGAAGTCCTGCGTCAGTGGGAAAGCGAACGTCACTGCACGCCGCTGCCGATTGTCGCGCTGACCGCCCACGCCATGGCCAACGAAAAACGTGCCCTGCTGCAAAGCGGCATGGATGACTACCTGACCAAACCGATCAGCGAACGCCAACTGGCCCAGGTGGTGCTGAAGTGGACGGGGCTGGCCTTGCGCAATCAGGTCAGCGAAAGCCACCACGAACCTGCCCGCCACAGCACCAAACTGCCCGTACTCGACCACGAAGAAGGCCTGCGCCTGGCCGCCGGCAAGCCGGACCTGGCCATAGACATGCTTGCCATGCTGCTGGCCTCCCTGGAAGCTGACCGCGAAGCCATCCAGCAGGCCCGCAACGCCAAGGACAACAATGCGCTGATCGAACGGGTCCACCGCATGCACGGCGCCACGCGCTACTGCGGCGTCCCGCAATTGCGCGCCGCCTGCCAGCGCAGCGAGACATTGCTCAAACAAGCCAGCCCCAACGCCGGCGCCGCCCTCGACGAACTGGACCTGGCCATCACCCGCCTGGCCAAAGAGGCACGCAGTAGCGCTTGAAATCGATAAATCTGTAGCCGCAGCCTCTTACCTCGTCAGCGGCTACACAGTTCAGGCCCACCCACCAAGGAAGCCCCATGCGCACGATTCTTTTCAGCAGCCAGACCTATGACCAGGACAGTTTCACCGCGGCCTCGCAACCCGACGGCAATGAGCTGCACTTTCAGCCGGCGCGCCTGACACTGGACACGGCAGCGCTGGCCCATGACTACGAAGTCGTCTGCCCCTTTATCAATGATGACCTGAGCGCTCCGGTGCTGGAGCAACTGGCCGCTGGCCGTACACAATTGATTGCCCTGCGCTCGGCCGGGTACAACCACGTGGACCTGCCTGCCGCCAAACGCCTGGGCCTGAGCGTGGTACGGGTGCCGGCGTACTCCCCACACGCGGTGGCCGAACATGCCGTGGCCTTGATTCTGGCGCTTAACCGGCGCTTGCACCGCGCCTACAACCGCACCCGCGAGGGCGACTTCACCCTGCACGGCCTGACCGGTTTCGATCTGGTGGGCAAAACCGTGGGCGTGGTCGGCACCGGCCAGATTGGCGCGACGTTCGGCAAGATCATGGCCGGTTTCGGCTGCAAGCTGCTGTGCTTCGACCCGTATCCAAACGCCGATCTGCTGGCACTGGGCGCGCAGTACGTCAGCCTGCCCGAACTGCTGGCCGGCTCCCACATCATTTCCCTGCACTGCCCGCTGACCGCCAACAACAAGCACCTGATCAACAGCCGGTCGCTGGCGACGCTCAAACACGGCGCCATGCTGATCAACACCGGACGCGGCGCGCTGGTCGACACCCCGGCGCTGATCGATGCGCTGAAAAGCGGTCAATTGGGCTATCTGGGGCTGGATGTATATGAGGAAGAAGCCCAGCTGTTCTTCGAAGACCGCTCCGACCTGCCCTTGCAGGATGACGTGCTGGCGCGGTTACTGACCTTCCCCAACGTGATCATCACTGCACATCAGGCGTTTCTGACCCGCGAAGCGCTGAGTGCCATTGCCGGCACCACGCTGAACAATATCGAGGCCTGGAAAAACGGTACCCCGCAAAACCTCATTGAAGGTTGATCTTGGGGTTTGATGCCTGCGTGCTAGCATAGCGACTTATTTGGAGGACCCATGGTCGAACACGATTTTCGCTACAGCCTGCTTAACCCGCAGCACACCCTGATTGAATGCCGCGCCCTGGCGCCAGGCCTGTATCAAGTCACCGGCAACGGCGGCTCGATTCAGACCGGTGACGTGCTGATTGTGACCCTCAAAGGCAGCAAGGACTTGTCCATGCGCCTGACCGTCGACAAGGTCCGCCACCTGATCAACCCGCGCGGCCAATGGGTTGCCGTGACCAAAGGGCCTGTTTTCGGCGAGTTGGCGATTCATGAGTGGCAGGTCAACTGCGACGTTTGCGCCAAAGAGCTGAAGTTCGAGTTCGCGGTCGACGCCAAACTCGGCACCAAGGCGCAAAAACCGGCAGCGACCGCGCGTATTGCCGAACTGGGCTGGAGCACTGAAGGCAGCAAGCATGTGTGCCCTCAATGCCAAAAGGCCGCGCTATGAAACACCTGACCCTACTGGTATTGCTGGGCGCGAGCCTGGCAGGCTGCGCAGGTGATCCGGTCAAGTTGCAGCAGAACCACACCTACGTACTGGAGTGGATCGGCGAACGGCCCCTGATCGACAGCAGCCACCTGACCGTAACCCTGGACGATGCTGGCCGGGCCTACGGCAGTGGCGGTTGTAATCACTGGTTCGCGCCTTACACCCTGGACGGCGACAAGCTGACCTTCGGTGGCGTGGGCAGCACCCGCAAAGCCTGTGCTCCGGCGTTGATGGAGCAGGAGCATCGATTCTTCGAGGCCCTGCAAACCGTACAACGCTGGGACATCTCGCCGATCGAGCAGGTGCGTTTCTGGCCGGCCGAAGGCAAGCCGTTGCGGCTGTGGCCTGAAGAAGGCTGATTCAGCCGCATGCCCCCCTGCTCGCGAATGATCTTCGCGAGCAGGCTCGCTCCCGCAGCTACAAGGTTCAGGGCCCTCAAGCCCCCTTCAATTCCTTGATCTTGGCCAACACGCCGGCCGCCGTCTGCTCGCCCATCAACGTCGCACGCACCTTGCCCTTCTCATCAATGATGTAGGTCACGGGCAATGCTTCACTGCGCGGCAGATCAAACGCTTCAGCCGGGTCCTGCGCCAGCACGGTGAATGTGATCCCCAGCGCGGTGCTCGCGTCGCTCAGTTCCTTGCCCTGCAAACCATCGAAGTTCACCCCGAACACCCCGACCGACTGGCCCTGCAGCTGTTTTTCCAGCGAATTGAGCTCAGGGATTTCAATCCGGCACGGCCCGCACCATTCAGCCCAGTAGTTGATGACCTTCCATTGCTTGTCCAGACGCTCCGATGCGATCTTCTGTCCGTGCTGATCGACCCCATAATCATTCCCGCAGCCCGCCAGCAGCAAGGTGGCGGTGACGGCGGCTACTGCCATGAGTCGCTTTAACATGCATTGATCCTTCTTGGTGAATACAAACAAAAAACCATCAGACGGCGGCCATTTACCGCATACGGTTCAGGCGCGCCCGTCAGGCGGGTAGAATAGCCGCCACCTTACGCAAGATGCGACCCGCACATGACCGATCTGACGCTTTATCACAACCCGCGCTGCTCGAAATCCCGCGGTGCGCTCGAACTTCTCGAAGCCCGGGGCCTGACACCCACAGTGGTGCGTTACCTCGACACGCCGCCGGACGCCCCCCAACTGCGCGACCTGCTGGCCAAACTGGGCATCAGCGCACGGCAACTGCTGCGCAGCGGCGAGGAAGAGTACAAAACCCTCAATCTGGCAGACAGCAGCCTCAGCGAGGCGCAGCTGATCGACGCAATGGCCACGCACCCCAAGCTGATCGAACGCCCGATTCTGGTCGCCGGTGACAAGGCCGTCATTGGCCGCCCACCTGAAAAAGTCCTGGAGATCCTGCCGTGAGCGCGCCCTACATTCTGGTTCTGTATTACAGCCGCAATGGTTCGACCAGCGAGATGGCCCGGCAAATCGCCCGTGGTATCGAGCAAGGCGGCATGGAAGCTCGCCTGCGCACCGTACCCGCCATCTCCACCGAGTGCGAGGCCGTTGCCCCGGGCATTCCTGCCGAAGGCGCCATGTACGCCAGCCTCGACGACCTGAAAAATTGCGCAGGCCTGGCCCTGGGCAGTCCGACCCGTTTCGGCAATATGGCGGCGCCGCTTAAATACTTTCTGGATGGCACCAGCAACCTGTGGCTGACCGGCGCTCTGGTCGGCAAACCGGCCGGGGTGTTCACCTCCACCGCCAGCCTGCACGGTGGCCAGGAAAGCACCTTGCTGTCGATGCTGCTGCCGTTGATGCACCACGGCATGCTGGTCACCGGCCTGCCGTACAGTGAATCGGCCTTGCTGCACACCACGGCAGGCGGCACGCCTTACGGCCCGAGCCATCACGCAGGTGCCGACGGCAAACGCGGGCTGGACGAACACGAAGTCAGCTTGTGCCGGGCCTTGGGTCAGCGCCTGGCCACCATCGCCCTGAAACTGGAGAACACCCGTGGCTAAAAAGCCCAAAGTGCTGCCGTCCATCGAGTGGCTGGAGCCACGGGTGCGGCTGATGCGCTCCTTGAGCCTGGTGTGCTTCTTCGGCCTGATCGGTTTGTTGACCGCGTATTACCTGGTGTTTGCCGACCTGCACGGCGCACGCCCGTGGGTGATTTTGCTGATCGAACTGGTGCCGTTGATGTTTCTGGTACCGGGCATGCTCATGGGCAGCGCACGGGGGCACTCGTTCACCTGCTATGTGGTCAACCTGTACCTGATCAAAGGGGCGCTGGCCGCGTTCGACCCGAACCGCCAGGTGTTCGGCCTGCTGGAAATTGCCGCCAGCGTGGCGGTGTTTGTCAGCGCAATGCTGTATGTGCGCTGGCGTTACCAGCTGGATCGTCGATTGGCGGGTGAAGGCGCGTAAGTATTTGTAGGAGAGGGCTTGCTCGCGATGGGATTGCTGCGGCTTGTCTGACAGACCCCGTTGTCCACATCGCGAGCAAGCCCGCTCCCACAGGTTTGGGCCGGATCAGTGATTCACCGTAAACGCCAGCATCTGTGACAGCTGGCACATCGGCCGGCCGCTCTCGGCGTGCCACTGGTTGAAGGCGTTCTGCACGATCGCCAGGTCTCGCAGGCTGGTAGGTGCCTTGTCCACCAGCTTCTGCGCGTTCAAAGCGGCTACCACGTCATAGCTCGGCACGAAGGTGTCCTTGCCCACCATGCGCAAAAACCGGGGCGCAGACAAACCGCCCAACTGATGCCCATGCTTGGCCAGGTACTTCCACAAACCCACGATATCGGTCACCGGCCACTGCGCGATAAACGCGCCAAAGCTACCGTGTTCGTGGGCGATATCGAGCACCATCTGCGCATTGCGCGGCACGCTTTTGAGCTTGCCCAGATGGCGAATGATCCGCGCATCCTGCATCAGCCGCTCCAGATGTTCGGCCCCCATGAGCACGACTTTTTCCGGGTCAAAGCCAAAGAACACTTCTTCAAACACCGGCCACTTGGCATCCACCACGCTGTGCTTGAGCCCGGCACGAAAGACGCGCAGGGCCAGGGTAGAGAGGTAGCGGTCATCACTGATCTCACGCAATTGTTCCGGGGTTCTCGGAACGGGCAGTTCGGCTTCCAGCGCGGCTGACGAACCAAAACGGTTCAAACAGTACTCGTGCAGCCATTTGTAGTCGCGCATGCCCTTTCCTCTTGGCAATTTACAGGTTCAGCAAGTTGACGAACCGCGACGCGGCACTTTCGTCGATCTTCAGGCTGGCAAAGTCATACAGGTTACGGTCCGCCAGTTGCGACGGGATAACGTTCTGCAAACTGCGAAAGATACTCTCGGTGCGGCCCGGCGTCTTGCGCTCCCAGTCCTGAAGCATGTCCTTGACGACCTGGCGCTGCAGGTTCTCCTGCGAGCCACACAGGTTGCATGGAATGATCGGAAACTGCTGCAGGTCGGAGTAGGCCTGAATGTCCTTCTCGTTGCAGTACGCCAGCGGCCGTATCACCACGTTGCGCCCGTCATCGGAGCGCAGCTTGGGCGGCATCGCCTTGAGGGTGCCGTTGAAGAACATATTGAGAAAGAAGGTTTCAACGATGTCGTCGCGATGATGCCCCAGGGCCATCTTGGTCGCGCCGATCTTGTCGGCAAAGGTGTACAGGGTGCCTCGGCGCAAGCGTGAACACAGCGAGCAGGTGGTCTTGCCTTCAGGGATCAGCTCCTTGACCAGCGAGTAGGTGTCTTTTTCAACAATGTGGTATTCCACGCCCAGCGACTTGAGGTAGGCCGGCAGCACGTCCTCGGGGAAGCCCGGCTGCTTCTGGTCCATGTTCACGGCCACGATTGCGAACTGGATGGGCGCGACCTTTTGCAGGTGCAGCAGCACATCGAGCAAGGTGTAGCTGTCCTTGCCGCCCGACAGGCAAACCATCACCTTGTCGCCGTGCTCAATCATGTTGAAGTCGGCCACAGCCTCACCGGTCAAGCGACGCAGGCGTTTCTGGAGTTTGATTTGAGAGACCGGGTGAGTGCCCATAACGCTTGAAATCCGCGAGTTAAGACGAAAAGTCGGAGATTTTACCGAAAAAACCTCAACCGACGAACCCCTTTGCCCCCTAAAGACGCCAATGCGATAAGCACGTATCTGACAGCACAATATGCTCTAAAGGGCCGACTTTATTGGTCGACAGTTTTCCTATACTCGTTTTAAGGCCGCACCCCCACTTGTTTGTTCATAGGTTCTGGATGCGCGACCGGCACGCGTCCCCCTGGGTGCGATGCGTCTTATACAGGAGCAGCAGCCATGATCCATCACGTTGTGGGCCTTTTCACCCACCCCGATCAAGAGTGGCGTGAAATCCGTAGCGATGCCGAAGAAAGCATCGGCCATATGTACCTCACTCACACATTGATCCTGGCCGCGATACCGGCCATTTCCGCGTTTATCGGCACAACACAGGTGGGCTGGGTCATCGGCAGTCGCGCGCCGGTAATGCTGACCCTGGACAGCGCACTGTGGATGACCCTCATGTCCTACGTCGCCATGCTGGCGGGTGTCGGCGTGATGGGCGCGTTCGTTCACTGGATGGCGCGCACGTACGATGCACAACCGAGCCTGCCACGTTGCGTGGCCTTTGCCACCTACACCGCAACACCGCTGTTTATCGGCGGGCTGGCAGCGCTGTATCCGCATATGTGGCTGGGCATGATGGTCGGCACTGCCGCCATTTGCTACACGGTGTACTTGCTGTACGTGGGCCTGCCGACGTTCATGAGTATCGACCCGGACGAAGGCTTTCTGTTTTCAAGCTCGGTACTGGCGGTAGGTCTGGTAGTCCTGGTCGCGATCATGGCGTTTACCGTGATTGTCTGGGGGCTGGGCGTAGGGCCGGTGTATACCAACTGATCCAAGCCTGAACCCTGTGGGAGCGAGCCTGCTCGCGAAGGTCGATAACACTTGAGCCTTCGCGAGCAGGCTCGCTCCCACGGGCTCATGTATGCGTCCCGGTAGACCATTGGGCGCCAACAGGTTCGTAACACCCACGGCTTGCGGCATAATCGCCGGCTCTGGAGAACCGAACCGCATGCCCGAGTTGCTCAATACCCGCGTCGAAGACTGTTTCCAACAGGCCGAAGTGTTTTTCAAACGTCCCTTCAAACGCCCCGTGGTCAACTTCAAGCTGCGCGGGCAAAAAGCCGGCGTGGCCCATCTGCATGAAAATCTGCTGCGGTTTAATCCGCAGCTGTACCGCGAAAACAGCGAAGATTTCCTCAAGCAAACCGTCGCTCACGAAGTCGCGCATCTGATCGCCCACCAACTGTTTGGCGACAGCATCTCGGCCCATGGCGAAGAGTGGCAGCTGATCATGCGCGGGGTATACGAACTGGCGCCCAATCGCTGCCACACCTACGCAATCAAGCGCCGTAGCGCCACGCGCTACATCTACCGCTGCCCATGCCCGGACAGCGACTTCCCGTTCTCGGCCCAGCGTCACGCCCTGGTCAGGCAGGGTCGCGGCTACCTGTGCCGACGCTGCCGCCAGACGCTGGTGTTCAGCGGCCAGACCCGGGTCGAATAAGCAGGCATAAAAAAACCCATCCTAAGATGCAATGTTGTTCACTTAAGCGATCTCTAACTCTGTGGGCGCGGCGGTGCGACGGTTCGACTTGCTCGCGATGGTCGTAAACGATGACGCGTATTTACTGAGTAAATGCGTCGCTCTGAAGACCATCGCGAGCAAGCTCGCTCCCACAATTGAGTAGCGTTGCTCTATAAATGAACAGCATTGCATCCTAAGATGGGTTTTTTATGCGCTCGGTTTTACTTGAGCAACACCGGGGCCGGGCCTTCAGCCACACCCAGGTCATCTTCAGGGCGGGTGTCTTCCAGTGGACGACCACCGGAATCCAGCTCTGCTTGCAGTTGGTTAACGTCCAGCTCTTTCACCCACTTGGCCACAACCAGGGTAGCGACTGCGTTACCGATCAGGTTGGTCAGCGCGCGGGCTTCGGACATGAAGCGGTCGATGCCCAGGATCAGCGCCAGACCAGCTACCGGCAAGTGGCCTACAGCCGACAGGGTTGCTGCCAACACGATGAAACCACTACCGGTCACACCCGCAGCGCCTTTGGACGACAGCAACAGCACCAGCAGCAGAGTGATCTGGTGCGTGATGTCCATGTGGGTGTCAGTCGCCTGAGCGATAAACACGGCCGCCATGGTCAGGTAGATCGAAGTACCGTCCAGGTTGAACGAATAGCCCGTCGGGATCACCAGACCAACCACCGATTTCTTCGCGCCCAGACGCTCCATCTTCACCAGCATGCGCGGCAGGGCCGATTCTGAAGAGGATGTCCCCAGAACGATCAGCAGCTCTTCACGGATGTAGCGAATCAACTTGAGTACGCTAAAGCCATGAGCGCGAGCGATGCCGCCCAACACGATCAGCACGAACAGCACGCAGGTGATGTAGAAGCAGATCATCAACTGCCCCAACTGCACCAGCGAACCCACGCCGTAGGCGCCGATGGTGAAGGCCATTGCACCCAGCGCACCGAGTGGCGCCAGCTTCATGATCATGTTGATGATGTTGAACATCACGTGGGCGAAGCGGTCGATGAAGTCCAGCACCGGCTTGCCGTAAGCACCCAGGCGATGCAGGGCAAAACCGAAGATGACCGAGAACATCAGGACTTGCAGGATGTCGCCATTGGCAAAGGCGCCCACAATGGTCGAGGGGATCACGTTGAGGATGAAGCCAACGATGCTCTGGTCTGCGCCTGCGGTAACGTAGGCCGCCACTTTGGAGGCGTCCAGCGTGGCAACATCAATGTGCATGCCAGCGCCAGGCTGAACCACGTTGACGACGACCAACCCGATCAACAGGGCAATGGTCGATACCACTTCAAAGTAGAGCAACGCATAGCCGCCGGTCTTGCCGACCGACTTCATGCTCTGCATGCCGGCAATACCGCTCACCACCGTACAGAAAATAATGGGCGCGATGACCATCTTGATCAGTTTGATAAAACCATCACCCAGCGGTTTGAGTGCAACACCGGTTTGCGGGTAGTAATGGCCCAGCAAAATACCGATAGCGATCGCTACGATTACTTGCACATACAGGGATTTGTACAGTGGCTGACGAGTCGTCATTGCAAAGTTCCTCAAGTGCACCACCCCGTCATCATTCCATCTGAGACCGGTGATGCCCAAAGCGCGAACCCTCCTGTACTTGGAGGGATTTGTTGTGTCGAGCTGCTCTAACGGCAGACCTCTCGCACTTATTGCAAGCCGTGGGCCACATTGGGGAAAAGCGCCCCTATGGCCTGTACAGCCTGGTCTTGCAGGAAATTACGGACAATTTTTTCAGGACAGGATTTGGCGGAATCCCGCCCATTCAGCTCGTTGAGGCCGGCGAGATGGCGGATATCCGCCTCGTCGATCAACGCAACGTCGTCACAGGGCCGGGAAAAAAATCCGGAACGCTGCACCGCCCAGTGCCGAGTCATCCAGGGTCAGCCGGGCGTCATAGCTTTCAATGATGTCCTTGACCACTGCCAAACCGATGCCCTGCCCCGGGTGCTGGCGGTCCAGGCGCTCGCCGCGCTGAAGGATCCTCGCGCGTTGATCCTCAGGTACGCCCGGGCCGTCATCTTCCACGCACACTTCAATCCCGTGGGCATTGCGATGCAGGCTGATGCGCACTTGCCCCAGACACAACCGATAGGCGTTTTCCAGCAGGTTGCCCAGCAACTCCAGCAAGGCATTTTGCTCGATGGGCACGTGGCTCAGCTCCGGGATGTCGTAGCTGACCTTGACCTGCTTGTCGCGGTACACCTTGCCCAGCGTGTTGCACAGGCTTTGCACCACGGGCAGCAACTCGACCTGATGGCGTACCAGACCACTCTTGCGCAGGCTGGCACGTTGCAGTTGATAGCTGATTTGCTGGTTCATGCGCTCGATCTGGCTTTGCAGCACCCAGGCCTGCTCGCGCTCTGTCGGGCGCTGGGCCATGCTTTCACTCACGCCCTGCAGCACCGCCAATGGCGTTTTCAGGCTGTGGGCCAGGTCGTCGAGCGAGTCACGATAACGGGTACGCTGCTCGCGCTCGCTGTGCAGCAAGCGGTTCAACGAGCCGGTCAGGCGCAGTAACTCCCGAGGGTGCTGTTCGCTGAGGCTGTCGCGCTTGCCAGTTTCGATTTCATCCAGTTCCTGACTCAAACGTCGCAAGGCACGTAACCCCCACGTCAGACCAATCCATAGCAACGAAAGCAGCACAATCAAGGCCGCACCGAATCCCAGGTAAAGATTTTCTCGCAACCCGTCGAGTGTCAGGTTGTATTCACGCATCGGTTGCAAGGCCACAAAGCTGAAGGCCGCACTCTTGCCCCCCAACAGTTTGACCTCGACGTCATAGACAAAGAACTCTGTACCGTTGTCTTCGCGAATGCTCGCAAACTCATTGCCGCGCCCGTCATAGCGCGGCTGGTAGTTGATGGTTTCTTCCTGGGTGGCCCGCGAGCGCCACACCAGGTGCCCCTCGCGGTCATAGATATAGCCGAGCAGACGACTGTCCGGCAGGTTGAACTCTTCGTCCGGCAGCAGGGCCGGCATTTTAAGGCGGTTTTTCTCCATCTTTGCCGCTGAAATCAGCGTGGTGACATCCGACGCCAAACGCTGCTCAATGGCGTCCTTGAGCGCCAGACTGAACGCCCCCTGCATCGCTGGCAGCAGCGCCAGCATAAACAACACGGCCAACAAGGTTGCCGCCAGCATCAATCGAACGCGAAGCGAACGAATCATCGGCAGCGCTCAGTAAACAGGTACCCCAGACCGCGTACCGTATCGATTGGCTTAAAGCCGTTTGCCCCCTCAAGCTTGCGTCGCAGGCGCCCGACCAGCACCTCGATCACATTCGGATCACGTTCCTCGTCATCCGGGTACAGCTGTTCCATCAGTCGGTCCTTGGCCACCACTTGCTGGTGATGGCGCATCAGGTATTCAAGAATCCGGTACTCATAAGCGGTCAACGCCAGCGGCTCATCATCGAGCACTGCTTGCTTGCGGTTGATGTCCAGCACCAGCGCACCCGCCACGATGGTCGACTGGGTAAAACCGCTGGAGCGGCGCAGCAACGCATTAAGACGTGCCTCCAGTTCCTCGAACTGAAAAGGCTTGACCACATAATCATCGGCACCGGCGGCCAGGCCTTCAACTTTGTCTTGCCAGTTACCGCGAGCGGTGAGAATCAGAATCGGAAAAGTCTTGCCGCGCTTGCGCAACTCGCGAATCAGCTCAAGCCCGCCCAAACCCGGCAAGCCAAGATCGATCATCGCCAGGTCATGGTTGAACTGCTCGGTCTGATACAGCGCCTCTTCGGCATTGGCCACCGCCTCAACCACATGACCGTTTTCTGTCAGACGGGTTTGCAAGTGATGGCGCAGCAACGCCTCATCTTCAACCACCAGCAATTTCATCGCGCTCTCCCAAGCAAATCCGCGTCTCGAAGGACATGTGCCCTCTACAGCCTAGCCACACACAGTAAGTGGTGCGCCCTGAACATACTCTGAACAATTGCACAGCCAGACCAAGACCCTGCAAAATGCCCGGCATGAACCGACTTCCCGCCTTGCCTGCCTGCTGTACCCCATTGCGTGCCGACTGGCCCTTGCCCTTCGCGCTGCCCGGTAGCGTGTGGCTCAGTACCGATTTCAGCCCCGCGCAACTTGCAGTCGATGATTTTGCGCGCAGTGCCATCACCATGCCTGCGAGTATTCAACGCTCGGTGGCGAAACGCCAAGCCGAATTTTTGGCCGGGCGCCTCTGCGCCCGCGCCGCTCTGCTACAACTGGACGGCACCTGTGCCGCACCCGCCATCGGTGAGGACCGCGCTCCTGTCTGGCCAGACCATATCAGCGGTGCCATCACTCACAGCAATGGCCGCGCTGGCGCGCTGGTGGCCCTTAAAAGCGAATGGCAGGGGCTGGGTATCGATCTGGAAAACCTGCTCAGCACTGAGCGCGCCCAGCGCCTGGCCAAGGAAATCCTCACCCCTGATGAACGTTTGCGTATGGCCGCCGTGCCTGCCGAGCAGATCGCGCTGCTGGTCACACTGACGTTCTCGGTCAAGGAAAGCCTGTTCAAGGCGCTGTTCCCGCTGGTGCAAAAACGCTTCTACTTCGAACACGCCGAAGTGCTGAGCTGGGCAGAAGACGGTCACGTGCGCCTGCGTCTTCTCACCGACCTGTCTGCCCGATGGCACCACGGCTGCGAACTGGACGCGCAGTTCTGCCTGTTCGAAGGGCAACTGCTGAGCCTGGTGGCGATCAGAGGGTAACGCCTGCTGCTCAAGCCTCAGTTGGGCTTCGTTCAATGCCCTGGAGCGCCCTGTCGGTCAGTTCTTCAACCAGCCGATTGACCTTCTGATCCCTGGTATCGGTCAGTTCTGCTCCCCTTTGCAACTGCTCATCATCAGACAGGCCACTCTCTTCGGCGAGCTTCGTATAGTCGCTCTGGTATTGCTCCTCGATAGCCTTGAAGCGCTCGGCATGCTTTTTTTGCAGAAAATTACGCCACAACGTCTCATGCATGATCGAGTGTTTGAGGGCGGGGCTGGCATCCATGGCCAGGATGCGATTTTTAGCCCCGGTAATCTGCTCCGCCGAAACACCCGCTATGGGCGCAGAAAACATCGACCGCGTCTGAATCGGCAAGTTCAGGTCTTCGGCCAGTTCGATCCGGTAGAACAGCTGTATTTCGGCAACATCGGGATACCCTCCGAGTTTCAAGCGCTCAGCCACCACTGCGTCTGCAATCCGGTCGACTTGCCTGAGGCGAAACAACCCCCTGGCAAGATTCAAATGCTGTGCCTCGCGCAGCCCCTCACCCGCCAGGTTTTCAGCCCGGTGAATAAGCACCTGGACCTCCAGGTTATCGAGCAGCACCATGACACCGTCCCGGCATGTGGCGTCATAGTGCATGCCCAGAAACAACAGGTCGCGCAATGCCGTGTCCGCCAACAGGCTGTCGATCAGGCTCCATACACGACTGTGCAGCGCCAGTCGGGTCTGACCCGCCATATCCGTTTGAGCCTGTGCCAGCCCTGTCAACAACTTGAAAAAATCGGCGGCCTTGTCCTCAAACCCCCGGAGCAAGTTCCATTGCCGGATCTTTTGCTCCCTTTGCGCAACGTTCAAGTCCTGGGATAACCAGGGTGTAATGTCGCCTGCCTGAGCGCGGGCATCGGCGAGTACATGGGCATGGGCAACGGCCGGGATGTAGCCCATGTGGATCCCGGTACTACCCCAGTATTCGATCAGCCGGTCACGGCTTTCGACGGAGACCGGGTTGCCGTGAATCCAGGTCACGTTGTTGACCACGTTAGCTTCAGGTGCCTCGAACAGTGCTTGCGGGATATTGGAAATCTGGTTATGGCGCAGATTGACTTCGTCAAGGTGTGCCAGCCCCTGCAGTCCGGCAGGCCATTGTGTAATCCCGGTATACGCCAAATCCAAAAGGCGCAGCGACACCATCTGGCTTACATCCGGCGTAAGGCCCAACTGGTTGTTGTCGAGGCGAAGCTCTTGCAGCGCCGTGCAACCGGCAAGCTGTTGCACGCTCTCAGGGGTCAGCACGATGCGGTTATACGCCAGGTTGAATGTCGTCAACCGGGGCATGCTGCCGATCGCTGGCGGCAGAACTCGCAAATAATTCTCTGACATCGAAAGCACGCGCAACTGGCTGAAGTTGCTCAAGAAAGCATCCGAGCCTCGGTACAGATTCATATTGTCCATGTGCAACGATCTGATATGACTGAAATCACCCGTCAGTTGCGGTAGATCGCCTGCCAAAATACCTGTCAAATCAAGTGTATAGCCGCCAGTGCCGCCTGCTTGCACCGAGCTGATTTCTGTCTCTCTGCGCCAGGCGCACACTATCCGCTCACATACCCGTCGCCGCTCCCCGGGGAGTGCCATCGCAACATGAGTCCCGGCCGTAGGGTAGAGCTGGATGCGCTCCCAACTCGCCAATTGGGTCTGCAGCGTCTCGAACTCCACGCGCAACCGCTCAACCTCTGCGCGCCTGCTTGCTTCTGTACCGCCCAGTGTTTCCAGAAAGTGCAAAACCGCTTCGTAATTCAGCGCCGGGTACAGAGTTCTGACTTGGCGAGCCAGGTCCAGGGGCTGGTCCGACGCACCCTGGCTCAGCCAGATGGGGTACGCGACAAACGAAATATCCACCTTCATCGGTGGTTTGGCTCCGGACTCTGGCGGTTCCAGCCCCAACAGGGTTTTGACCTGGGCTCTATGGGTGACCGCCAGGTCGCTGATCTTTCTGGCCAGGGCCTGAGTGTCGCCCGCATCCTTGATCGAGATGCTCGCACGCTCCGTTTCGCTCAGGGCATGCAAGATGGACGAGAGCAAATTGTTATCGATCACAGAGGCTTCATTGAGTGCCTGGCCCTCTGGTGTAAAAGCCCGATAGCGATCGTCATGCCTGACCAGGATCCGCGCAGCGCCGACGGCGGACCCAATGCTGTCGAGCACAGGACCGTTCACATTGCTGGAGCGCACTTCGATCCTTATATCGGCGGGCCAGCCCGGCAGCGACTGCAGCATATGCAGGGTGAGCCTTTCGCTGTCAGGGGTAGCCGCAGCGCTTAAATACAAACCCTCGTAAGCACGGGCCAGGCGCACCTCCCTGGCGCTCCAGACGATCTGCTCGGCCAGACGCGGCGCGATCATGCCCTTGTCCAGAAAGCGGGATTTCTCGTTGCCGGTGGTGTGCCCGAGCAGGTTTTCTATGACACTTTTGGGCAGTTGCGGGTATTTGTCTTGCACCAGCAGCACCTGCGCATCGCTGCTTTTCTCCTGGTTCTCGTAAACCGAGCGCAACAATTGGGCCGCGCGCTTGAGCCCATGAGCCGCAATTTTTTTAGCCAACGCGAGCACGCGCGCCTCGAGGATCGGAGGGTACTCGCCCAGCAAACCACGGGTATCGGCCTCATTCATCCGCGAGAGCAAGGCGCGCAGCAGGTTGCCGTTATGGGTTTCGTCGCGAGCGATTCTGATGCGCGGCACGCTACTGCTCAGATCACTCCCGTATTGCTGCAAGGTATTGCCTTGTGCATCCAGCACCTGCAGCACTTTGTCACGGGGCCATCCGGGCAAGCTTTGCATCAACAGCAACTGCAGGTCGCTGCGGGCGTCGGCAAGCGAGTGGTACGCCTGCATTTTTTGCACGAAACCCTGAATTTCCCGGTCGATCGCAAAGCGTTTCCAGGTGTCGATCAGCATGGGCGGCGGGGTCAGGTTATTCATGTGTACCTGGCGCAACACCCCTTCATCGGTGTTGCTCACGGCCATAATTGCGTGGCATGCCTCATCGTTGAATGACTGAGGTTCTGCGCGCAATCTTCGCAGCAGCTGAAGCCTGGACCATTGCAGCGGGTTCTCGATTTTTTGCCGCCATGCCCCATCGCCGTTGTGCTCCAGGATCGGCGTGTTGACCCCGACTTTTTCGGGGTGCGTGAATCGCCACTTGTGCAGCGCGGCATCGAATTCAACCTGATAAACCACACCGTACAACGACAGGTATTTTTTACCCTCTATCTCGTAAAGCCCCAACTCGCCAGGTGGCCGATCATGGGCCAATACCACCGCACGCTGGTATTGCGTCGTGGTTTTGTCCCAAAGGTTCACTTCCCCGCCGGGCTGACGATTGGCCAGCATCGCATCGCCCAGCGCCTTGCGCAGGCCCACTATGCTGATGCCCTGCATGCCCAACCGGGCACGCTCATGCAGCTTGAGCGTCCAGGTCAGCGCCAGATAGAAGCTGTCCGGGGTTGAGCTGAAAGTGGTACTGCCTTGCCGATGGGGGTCCAGGACTTCATAGACGCCATTGCCGTGATGGTGCAGTACGACGGTGGTGTCGTCGGGCCCGGAGAAAACATGGGCGCGGGCCCGGGAAGGGTCGAGGGCGTCGGTAATCACCAGCCGACGATTGAGCTTGTCGTGCAAGGCCCCCCGCGCAAACTCACGGGCCCATGCATCGATGTCACGGGTGTAGGCCCGTGCGTGATAAATACCGTCCAGGGCCTGGTCGACACGCAGCTTGGTCTTGAGTCGATCCGCTGCGGCGGCAAACGGCAGCGGCTGGGAGTTGTGCTCCAGGGCGCGGGTCACCTGGTACGCACTGAAGGGATGGTTAACCAGCAGCGTCTCGATACTCTCGATGGACAACGAAGGGTTGAGTTCATGCAGCTTGCCAAGCAGTGGTGATGTGCTGTCCGAGATCGGCGGGCAAACCAGCGGCAAGTACTTGCCGCCGGCATCGGCGCTGGCAATCGGGTCGCTGCGCTTGTGCCCTTCAAGCCCCGTGAGTGCCTTGAATAACAGCGGTTTGTCTTCCCGGGCCAACGCAGTTATTTGACGGCCAATGGCGGCGATGCGCCCGGCCTTGTCCACACCGGGATTGCTCTCGCGCCCCAGCCTTGACGCTTCGGGCAATTGGTCGAGGATCAAGGCCAGCATATCCTGCAACTGTGTACTGCCCTGGGTGGTATCGCCCTTGGCCACGTATGAGCCGTGATCCAGGCGCTTGATCTCTATACGGGCAAGCGGCGTACCGGGGCGGTAATCCTTGCCATATGTCTCAATCACCGCGTCTTGCAGGTCGAGTACATCCAGCACTGCGTCCACCGGCCAGTGCTCCAGTTGCGTCAGCACGCTCAACACCGCACCGCCGGCGTTGAGCGGCATGTCACCGTGCAGTGGCAATTCGTTAACGATGCGCTCGATGAGCCGATCGGCCATCAGCCGCCGTACCCCGTCAGCCAGCGGCCCCGGTATGGGCTTGCCGTGCCAGGTGTCTTGCAACTGTTCACGGGAGGTCGCGGTAATGCTCAGCATCTGCTCGATATCCCCAAGCCCCGAGCCCGGGTTCTCGACCGCCAGCATGCGTTGCAGCAGTTGGGCATCGCTCAGGCCCTGGACATCGTCGAGCGCCAGCCCCCACACCTTGGCCACGGGATCGAACACCACGCCAGGCCGGTACACCCGGGCATCAACGGCGGCAAGTTGGTAGCGCTTGCTTACAGGGTCGAGCGTGACTTCGACAGCCAGGCCCTTGTCGCCCTCCTGAACCTTGGCATACGCCTTGCCGTCGTATTGGTAAATGCCCTCATGGCCGGGCGTCAGGGTGCTCAGCAGGAGGGGATCGATTTGCGGGTAGAGACTCAAGTCCCGATTCCACAACTCGGTCTTGCCGTCCGCATGGGTGACCTTGCGCGGTTGCCCCAGGTTATTCCAGAGCGTGTCCATGCGTTGGCGATGAGCCTTGCTGGCCACGCCGGTCAAACGCCCGCTGATCAACATGTCTATGGAATCGGCCAAGGCACTGGCAAAGGTGCTGGCCTCCCCTTTGCCAGCCTCTTTCACTCCTTGCACGATGCTATAGGCCAAAGAACCCAATATGGCGCCCTGCATGATTCTATTGAGCCCCAATACCCCCCCCGGCATGGGAGTGGTGAGCAGGCTCAACACCTCGCTGCCTATATCGGTCAATGCCTCCTTGAACGCCTGCCAATCCTGATCGGACTTGCGCATGGCCAGCAGGCCCAGGTTGGAGCGGTAGCGCTCCATTTGGCGCTCGGCCATTGCCTGCGCCAGAGGCCTGGAACCGCCAGCGGACATTTCAACAGACAGGTGCAGACTGTCCAGATCGGGCTCCGGGAAGGTGCTGCGAAAACTGTCATACAAAACCCCCGCCAACCACGACATGCCAGCGGGCCTGGGCTCTTCGCTCAGTAGTTTGTTGAAGAAACCCAAGTCTTTAAAAGCCAACTGCCTGATGAACCAGCCAAGCTGCCCCTTGCCATGGTCATGCTTGAGCTGCTGCACGAACTGTTGGAACACCGCGCCTACGTTTGTGTGCCATAAAACGGCACCGTTCAACCGATTCGGGAAGTAGCTGAAGACCCCGATGATGCCGGGTACCTTGATGATGAAAAGGGGTAGCGCCACGCTGCCTTTTCCAATGAAGTCATAACCATCGTCCGAACCGAACAGCAATCTGCCGTCGGCACCGGTTTCCGTCGGCGGGTGGATAAGCCTGTGCTTCTTGGCAAGCCCCATGGAAACCGGCCAGATGTGAGGCGGGGAGTCGCCTTTCAACATGCCGAGCAAGTGCTCATGCTCCAGGCGCTGAACCTTGGTGGCGACGTTGTTTCGAAAAGCCTCCAGCAACTCGAATTCAAAGGTCGCTTCAGCTGCCTCCACCACCCGGCGCATCAGGGTGCCCGCCGCCCCGGCCGCCGCCTCAAGCAAATGCTGCAACTGAGTGCCTAAATCCAGTTTGCGCACAATCGCGATAAAGGGCCCGGCCGCCTGCCCCTTCAAGCCCTCGGCATAGTCGACATAACTGGCCTGCTCATAACTGTAAGGCTTGAGCAGCACCGAATCGGTTCGATAGCTGAAGTTCTCGCAAGCGGCTTCCCACAGCGTGAGGGAGTGAATGCGCTCAATAAATCTTGACTCATCCACCGCGCGCGCCACGCGCGGGGGGCTGAAAGTGAACTTGGGCTCACTGCCAGGGCTGCCCCCGCTGATGCGCGTCAGGTATTCATTGAAGTCTTCTTCGGTATTTTCACGATAACGGGTGTAGATGCGCGCTCGCTCGGGGTCGACATCAAGCCCTGTCAGTGATTTCAGCTCACGCTTGAGGGATGACAACTGAGTGGTTTTGAAGGTGCTCCTGATACGAGCGATTTCACCTTCGACCGCCTCGAGAGCTGCCCGGGCTTTGCGATGGAGTTGGGGGTAACGGTTTTTCTGCTCATCATCGAGCAGGGAAAAGTTGGATCGCACAATCGACGAGATGAAAGAAAGCGCTTCATTTTGTGCCCACCGGGTTTGCGTCAACAGCACCGGCGCCCGACCGGGCACTGGGGGGGAGAGGGTTGCCATAATCATGATTCCGTTGAGTTTTAACCCCAACATAGACATGAGCGATGCACAGGCTGCGGTAGATAAATGTCTGAGCCCAATGTGTATTTTTGGCCCGCTGTAGCAGCGTGCTATGGTTTGCGTCCTTCAATGAACAGCGTGCAACCATGGTCATGACGTCTCGCTCTCTGCGGTTGGCTTTCTATTGCGGGTTGATTGTGGTCACAGCGGTTTTAGCGGGCGGCTGGGCGATGCGCCAGGCCGAGCGCCATGCGCTGGAACAAAGCGCCAGGCGAGGGCCCGAGCAACTCAACCTGTATGCCAATTCGTTGCATACCCTGATCGAACGCTATCGCGCCTTGCCTGCCGTGCTCGCGCTGGACGCCGAACTGGTGGCCGCCCTGAGCGCCCCCATCACCCCTGAAGTGCAAGCCGCCCTCAATCGAAAACTCGAACGCATCAACGGCGCGGCACAGTCTTCGACCCTGGAGTTGCTCGACAGCACCGGGCTGGCCGTGGCCGCGAGCAACTGGAACACCTCCAACAGTTATGTGGGGCATAACTATGGTTTCCGGCCCTATTTCAGCCAGACCCGCAGCAAGGGCACGGGCAGCTTTTATGCGGTGGGCGTGACTAGCGGGATTCCGGGGTATTTCTTGTCCAGTGCCGTGCTCGATGCCGACGGCCGGTTCCTCGGGGCCATGGTGGTCAAACTCGAATTCCCCCAGCTTGAGCGCGAATGGAGCCTGGGCAAGGACACGCTGCTGGTCAGCGACGCACGGGGCATTGTGTTTATTGCCAATCAGCCCGGCTGGCGCTACCGCCACCTGCGTGAATTGAGCGACAGTGACCGCAGTGCGATTTCCGACACCCGCCAATACCACAAGCAACCGTTGACGCTGATGAATACCCGCACCTTGCGCAGCTTTGACGACAACAGCTACCTGGCCCGGGTCGACGGTCCGCAAGGCACCGCCGACTATGTATGGAGTTCGCTGCCACTGAGCACCGAAGGCTGGACCCTGCACCTGCTGCAGCGCCCCGGGGCCGCTCACGATGACCGGCGCAATGCCGCACTGGCAGGTATCGGCCTCTGGCTGGCGCTGGTGTTTCTGGGCCTGTTTTTGCTCCAGCGCTGGCGCCTGGCACGTTTGCGCCAGCGCAATCGTGAAGAGCTGGAGCAACTGGTCGAAGCCCGCACCCGGGATTTGCGCACTGCGCAAGACGGCCTGGTGCAATCGGCCAAACTCGCCGCACTGGGGCAAATGTCGGCAGCACTGGCCCACGAAATCAACCAGCCGTTAACCGCCCAGCGCATGCAGCTGGCGACTTTGCGCCTGCTGCTTGATCACGGCCGTGTCGACGATGCCTATAAGGCACTGGCACCGCTGGAGCAGATGCTGACGCGTATGGCCGCCCTCACCGGCCACCTCAAGACCTACGCCCGGCAAAGCCCCAGCGGCTTGCGCGAGCGGCTGGATCTGGCGAGCGTGGTGGATCATTCCCTGGAGCTGATGGAACCACGGCTCAAGGAAGAAGCCATCGACCTGAGCATCCAGCTGATCCGCCCGGCCTGGGTGCGCGGCGATGCAATCCGCCTGGAGCAGGTGCTGATCAACCTGCTGCGCAACGCTCTGGATGCCCTGCGCGACGCGCCGCACAAGCGCCTGCAAATCCGCATCGAAGCCAACCAGCAACTGTGGCACTTGAGTGTCAGCGACAGTGGCGGCGGGATTAGCGGGGAGAACTTGAGTAAAGTGTTTGACCCCTTCTTCACCACCAAACCCGTGGGCGATGGATTGGGCCTGGGCCTGGCGGTGTCTTACGCCATTGTTCACGAACTCGGCGGTCGCCTGACCGCGTGCAATCATGCCGATGGCGCACGGTTCACACTGACGCTGCCCATCGCACAGGAATCTTGAAACATGCTCAATTCGGTGATCGTGGTCGATGACGAGGCCAGTATTCGTAATGCCGTGGAGCAATGGCTGAGCCTGAGCGGGTTTGAGGTGCAGCTGTTCAGTTGCGCCGAGGACTGCCTGAGCCAGTTGCCCGCGCATTTTGCCGGGGTGATTGTCAGTGATGTGCGCATGCCGGGCATGGGCGGCATGGCCTTGCTGAGCCAACTGCAGCAGAGGGATCCGGACTTGCCGGTGATTTTGCTGACCGGCCATGGCGATGTCCCGATGGCGGTCGAGGCCATGCGCGAGGGCGCTTACGACTTTCTCGAAAAGCCCTTCAGCCCCGAAGCGCTGCTCAGCAGCCTGCGCCGGGCGCTGGAGAAACGCCAGCTGGTGCTGGAGAACCGTCGCCTGCACGAACAGGCCGACCTGCGCCAGCAGATCGACGGCCGCCTGCTGGGCGTGTCGCGCAGCTTGCAGACCTTGCGCCGCCAGGTGCTGGAACTGGCGCCACTGCCGGTCAACGTGTTGATCCGCGGCGAGACCGGCAGCGGCAAAGAGTTGGTCGCCCGCTGCCTGCATGACTTTGGCCCTCGCGCCGACAAACCCTTTGTCGCACTGAACTGCGCAGCCATCCCCGAGCAACTGTTTGAGGCCGAGCTGTTCGGCCACGAAAGCGGTGCGTTTACCGGCGCCCAGGGCAAGCGTATCGGCAAGCTGGAATACGCCGACGGCGGCACCTTGTTTCTGGATGAAATCGAAAGCATGCCGCTGGCCCAGCAAGCCAAATTGCTACGGGTGCTCCAGGAACAAAAACTCGAACGCCTGGGCTCCAATCAGAGCATCACGGTGGATTTGCGGGTAATTGCCGCGACCAAGCCCGACTTGCTCGAAGAAGCCCGTGCCGGACGTTTTCGCGAAGACCTGGCGTATCGCCTGACCGTGGCCGAGCTGCGCCTGGCCCCTTTGCGCGAGCGCCGCGAAGATATTCCATTGCTGTACGAATACTTTGCCCGCAGCGCCGCTGAGCGCATGGTCCGTAGTGCGCAACCGTTGAGCGGGGGGCAGTTGTCGCGGTTGCTGAGCCACGACTGGCCGGGCAACGTGCGTGAACTGGCCAACACTGCCGAGCGGGATGTTCTGGGGTTGAGCGAATCGCCGGTTGAAGACAGCGACGCTGGCCAGTCGCTGGTGGCGCAACAGGAAGCCTTTGAAGCGCAATGCCTGCGCGCAGCACTGAGCCGGCATAAAGGCGACATCAAGGCGGTGCTCAACGAACTGCAACTGCCGCGCCGTACCCTGAACGAGAAAATGCAGCGCCATGGACTGGTGCGCGAGGCATTTTTGAGTACGGATTAATCCGCAAAACCCTCACCCTGACCCTCTCCCAAAGGAAGAGGGTCAGGGTGAGGGCGGCTTGATTGTCGGCGGATTTCCGCTCATCGCCACCTCGCAAACCAGCGGATTCCCGCTCACTCACGTCCCTCCCCCCTTGAAAACCGGGCTCTGCAGCCTTGGCACAACTCCTGCTATAGCCCAGCAAGCTCGCGTTTTGACGCGCTATAAAAAAACAATGAAAGAAGGATCCATTCAATGGATAACTCCAGCACCCTGCCTGCCGGGTCCGTGTCTGCGGCCCCTAAAGAAAAGACCACTTCCAGCCGTATCAAATCGATTTTCAGTGGTTCCGTCGGCAACATGGTCGAGTGGTACGACTGGTACGTATACGCCGCGTTCTCCCTGTACTTCGCCAAGGCCTTTTTCCCGAAGGGCGACACCACCGCACAACTGCTCAACACCGCTGCGATCTTCGCCGTAGGCTTCCTGATGCGCCCGATCGGCGGCTGGCTGATGGGCCTGTACGCTGACCGCAAGGGCCGCAAAGCCGCACTGATGGCCTCGGTGTTGTTGATGTGCTTCGGTTCGCTGGTGATTGCGCTGTCGCCCGGTTACGAAACCATCGGTGTCTGGGCACCCGTCCTGCTGGTCTTCGCCCGTCTGCTGCAAGGTTTGTCAGTCGGTGGCGAATACGGCACCTCGGCAACCTACCTGAGCGAGATGGCGACCAAAGAGCGTCGCGGCTTCTTCTCCAGCTTCCAGTACGTCACCCTGATCTCGGGCCAGCTCATCGCGCTGGGCGTGCTGATCGTGCTGCAACAGACCCTGACCGAAGAACAGCTGTACAGCTGGGGCTGGCGCGTACCGTTCGTGATCGGCGCTCTGTGTGCCGTGGTTGCGCTGTATCTGCGTCGCGGCATGGAAGAAACCGAGTCGTTCAAGAAGACCCGGGTCAAGCCTAAAGAAAGCGCCATGCGCACCTTGATGCGTCACCCCAAAGAGCTGATGACCGTAGTCGGCCTGACCATGGGCGGCACGCTGGCGTTCTACACCTACACCACGTACATGCAGAAATACCTGGTGAACACGGTGGGCATGAGCATCTCGGACTCCACCACCATTTCGGCGGCGACCCTGTTTCTGTTCATGTGCATCCAGCCGCTGGTAGGCGCGCTGTCGGACAAGATCGGCCGTCGTCCAATCCTGATCGCATTCGGCGTACTGGGCACCCTGTTCACCGTGCCGATCCTCACCACCCTGCACACCATCACCACCTGGTGGGGCGCGTTCTTCCTGATCATGGCCGCGCTGATCATTGTCAGCGGCTATACCTCGATCAACGCCGTGGTAAAGGCTGAGCTGTTCCCGACTGAAATTCGCGCTCTGGGCGTGGGCTTGCCTTACGCGCTGACCGTGTCGATCTTCGGCGGTACGGCCGAATACATCGCGCTGTGGTTCAAGAGTGCGGGCATGGAAACCGGTTACTACTGGTACGTGACCGCCTGTATCGCCTGCTCGCTGGCGGTGTACGCCACCATGAAAGACACCCGCAAACACTCGCGGATCGAGACTGACTGAACGGCCTGAACCTGAAGGAGCCAGTTCACGGCTCCTTCAGACACTTCATCTGCAGCACCTTCCCCCCTCTCCTCTCCTCGCATCAAATTAATCTGACTTAATTGTCAGTTAATTCTCTTAGCTCACTATCTACCTCAACAAAACCCCGGTTCACGGCGGATTAGCTCACTCCCTAAGCCGGGCGTACGACTGTCTGCAGAACAGGATTTTCCATGGGTAAACACATCTAATAAACTGATTATTTAACGCTAGTTTTTGCGCTTTTTAATCAATTTTATCGGAGTAGTCTTAACCCCATAGACACACCACACCCCCAAACACGCAACAAGGAGCATCACCATGAAAACCAAACTTATCCTCGCCGCCGCCCTCTCCGTCCTGGCCTTCAACGCCTTTGCCGACGATGGCTTCGATCGCACTCACTCTGCGAGCTTTGCTGAAGACGGCTACAGCCGCACCGGTTCTGCTGCCGTTGCCGCTGACGGTTTCGACCGCACGGGTTCCGCCACGTTTGCAGAAGACGGCTACGACAAAACCGGCTCAGCCACTTTTGCCGAAGACGGTTTCAGCCGCACTAAATCGGACACCTTTGCCGCTGATGGTTTTGATCGCACTAACGGCGCCCGTTTCAGCTAACACCTGAAGCAGGCATCCAGCCCGGCCTCGGCCGGGCTTAGTCGTTTTTGGGAGGCAGCAAAGATGCTACGCCGGGCGCGTTTGTCATACGCCCAAATGCCTTGCACTATATGGCCCCTCTATCTCAGCCGTTTGCGGACACCTGCCATGCATGACGATATCCATTTCTATGAACCTTCCCAGGGCCACGGCCTGCCCCATGATCCGTTCAACGCCATCGTGGGCCCGCGTCCGATTGGCTGGATTTCGTCTCAGGATGCCGGGGGCCGGCTCAACCTTGCGCCGTACAGCTTTTTCAATGCGTTTAACTACATCCCGCCGATCATCGGGTTTTGTAGTGTGGGCCGCAAAGACAGCCTCAATAACATCGAGCAAACCGGCGAGTTCGTGTGGAACCTGGCCACCCGCCCCCTGGCAGAGGCAATGAACCAGAGCTGCGCCATGGTCGGGCCGGACGTGAATGAGTTCGAGCTGGCCGGCTTGACGACCGCACCTTCACGCGTGATCAGCGTGCCACGCGTGGCCGAAACCCCGGTCTCGTTTGAGTGCAAGGTCACGCAGATTATTCAGCTGCAACGAGCCGATAAAGAATTGGTGCCCAGTTGGCTGATTCTGGGAGAGGTGGTGGCGGTGCATATCGCCAGACATCTGCTTAAAGACGGGATTTACGACACTGCGGCCGCCGAACCGATTTTGCGCGGCGGCGGCCCGGCGGATTACTTCCAGTTAGGCCCCGAGGCGCTGTTCAAGATGCACCGCCCGCGCTAAAGCCTTACCAGACCAGCTCGGCGTCTTCGGTGACGCCCTGCAGGGCTTCAAGCTGCTGCGCTGCGGCATCATCAGCGGCGGTCGCGGTTTTGAAGGTTTGCTCGATCAGCACTTTGTGAAAGCGCGGCGCTCCACCTTCGTACAAGGCTTTGACCGCAATCGCTGCGTGGTAAACACCGGGTTCAACCGGAACCACGGCTGATACGGCTTCAAACTGTGCGAACTCTTTACGTGCCATGTTTCAACTCCCGGCCAATGGAAAAGCCGGCATTCTACCTGTTCAGCCCGCCTGCATCGCTGAAGGTCTGAAAATCAAGGCTATCCACCACTTGCTGGTGAACCAGCAGGCTATAGACGTCCATCACCGAAGAGTTGAAATACGCTTGCATTGAGGGTTCGTCCTGCCAATAGCCCGCTACATGCCACAGCAGCGGGTCGCTGTGGGAATGCTGCAGGGCAAAATGCAGGCAGCCGGGCGTCAGCAGCGTCGGTTCGATCAGTTGGCTCAGACACGCCTCAACCTGGGCCGAGCATCCGGCACGGGCGCGAACCAGGGTCATGTGACTGACAGCATGGGGCTGGGGCATGGTGGCCTCCACAAAGGAAAGTGGTGTTGGGGGTAAGGTTCAAATCTTACGGAGCAGACGACCATGCCGTTAGTCGATTCCTGCCCAAGGATTGCACGATTCTGCAAAGTCTCACCTTCTCACACGGCCATTGCACAGCTCGGTTCCCTCCCCGGCCATCCGGATTTCGAGCAATCATCGGTGCCTGCAACGGGTTCGACAGATACTTGAGCGCTGTCTATGACAGGATCAGGCAAGCCTGCAGCAGAAATTGGCTACCCCTTGGCCTTGCACAAACATAAGCTGTGCCCATTCCACGACGTTACTGAGGATGTGCCGCATGTCATTGCTGGAGCCATCGCCCCCCGTACTCGACCCCGCGCTGGAAAAGCAGCGGGTCGAACTGGCTGACCTGATCTACCGCCACGCCCGCACCGACGGCACCTTCACCACCGGCGTCGATGCGCTGTTTGTGTCGCGCTACAGCCAGCCCAGCGACTTCGCCCCCAGCCTGCCCAAGCCTGCGCTGTGCATCATGGCCCAGGGGCGTAAAGAGGTGCGCCTGGCGGACGAGTACTTCGCCTACGACCCGCTCAATTACCTGGTGGTTTCGGTGTCGATGCCGATCAGTGGCCGAGTGCTGGAAATCTCACCCGAGCGCCCGGTGCTGGCCTTGCGCCTGGATATTGATCCGGTGGAAATCACCACCCTGATCAGCGATGCCGGCCCCATGGGCGTGCCCTCGCGCCCTGCCGGACGCGGGCTGTACGTGGAGCCCATCGACCAGCCGATGCTCGATGCCTTGCTGCGCCTTACCCGCTTGCTCGACACCCCGAAAGACATCGCCATGCTTGCCCCCCTGATTCGTCGCGAGATTTTGTACCGCCTGTTGCGCAGCCCTCAGGGTTATCGGCTGTATGAAATCGCCAGCGAGAACAGTCAAACCCACCGTGTCAGCCGGGCCATTTCATGGCTCAACGGTAACTTCGAACAACCGCTGCGTATCGACAGCCTGGCGCGGGAGGCCAATCTCAGCGTGTCGACCTTGCACCACCGGTTCAAGGCGATGACGGCCATGAGCCCGCTGCAATACCAAAAGCAGCTACGGCTCAACGAAGCGCGCCGGCTGATGCTCAGCGAGGGCCTGGATGCGTCGGCGGCAGGCTATCGCGTGGGCTATGAAAGCCCGTCGCAATTCAGCCGCGAATACAGTCGTCAATTTGGCGCACCACCGGTGCGGGATCTGGCGCGCCTGCGCATGAGCCTATAGCCCGATCGATTGCTGCCACTGCAACTCATCGATTTCAATCACGGTTGGCCCCTGGCGGTCAGCCGCACCGGCCAGTGCGGCGCGCAATTGCGCCTCGCCTTCAACCGCCAGCGCGGTACAGCCCAGGGCCCTGGCCACGCCGATAAAGTCAGGGGTGTAGATGTCGACCCCCACCGGCTCGATGGCGCGATTGAGCATGTATTTTTTGATTTCGCCGTACCCCTGGTTGTTCCACAGCAACACGATGATCGGCGTGCGCGCCTCAACCGCGCTGGCCAGTTCGGCCAGGGTAAATTGCAAGCCACCATCACCGATCAGGCACAGCACCGGGCCACCGGGCTGGCTGTCGGCACGACGCCCCAACCAGGCCCCGACCGCCGCCGGCAAGGCATAGCCCAAGGTGCCGTAGCCGGTCGATGAGTTAAACCAGCGACGCGGCTGCTCGGGGTTGAAGGTCAGGTTGCCGGTGTACACCGGCTGGGTCGAATCGCCCACACAGACGGCATCCGGCAGCACATCGAACAGGGTCTGCAAAAAACGGGTTTGTGCCCGGGTCGGCTCATCCCATTCGCTGGCCAGTTGCGCGCGCAGGCGGCTGACCCGCGCCGCGCCCCAGTCGGCGTCCCGGGGCGCCAGGGCCGGAAGGTTCGCCAGCAAGGCTTCTGCGGCCAGTCGAGCGTCGGCCACCAGCGCCAGTGTTGGCGGATAGTTGCGTACGGTCTGGTCAGGGTCGATGTCGATCCGCAGCAAGGCCCCGGGAATCTCGAAACCGCCCGCAAAGGTGACGTCGTAATCGGTTTCGGCCAGCTCGGTGCCAATCGCCAGTACCACGTCAGCCTCGGCCACCAGCGCCCGCGTCGCGACCAGCGTCTGGGTGGAACCCATGAGCAGTGGATGGCTCGCGGGCAGCATGCCCTTGGCATTGATGGTCAGGGCCACCGGTGCGCCCAGTTGTTCAGCCAGTTGCAACAGCGCAGGCGCCGCATCAATCGCGCCACCGCCGGCCAGAATCAACGGGCGCCTGGCCAGGGCCAGTTGCCGGGTCATCTGTTCGATGGCCGCAGGCGCGGCGCCGGGGCGGGTGATGCTGACCGGTTGGCTGGCGAGCAACCCATCGGCGTTTTCCACCAGCACGTCCAACGGGATTTCGATATGCACCGGCCGTGGCCGCCCTGCCTGAAACAGCGCAAACGCCCGCGCCAGCACGCCTGGCAATTCGGCGGCCGACATCAGCGTATGGGAAAACGCCGCGACGCCTGCCACCAGCGCCCCCTGATTCGGCAATTCATGCAACTTGCCACGCCCGCCGCCCAGCTGGCTGCGGGACTGGACGCTGGAGATCACCAGCATCGGGATCGAGTCTCCATAGGCCTGGCCCATGGCCGTGGTGATATTGGTCATGCCCGGCCCGGTAATGATGAAACACACCCCCGGCTTGCCGCTGGTACGGGCATAGCCATCGGCCATAAAGCCTGCGCCCTGCTCATGACGAGGGGTGATGTGGTTGATCTTCGATCCTGCCAGCCCGCGATACAGTTCAACGGTGTGCACCCCCGGGATACCAAACACCTGCTCGACCCCGTAAGCCTCCAGCAACTTGACCAATACTTCGCCGCACGTCGCCATGTGTTCTGCTCCTGTTCTTGTTCTCGGATGAACCATTGAAGCGGCCGGATGTGGTGCGCACAACGCAAACGTGCTCATACTAGCCATGTCCTGTATTCATGGCTGACGTCCGATGAAACGCCTACCGCCACTCCCCGCGTTGCATACTTTTTTGATCACGGCCCACTGTTGCAACTTCACCCGTGCCGGTGAGCAGTTGCACATCACCCAGGGTGCGGTGAGCCGACAAATTGCCGGGCTTGAGGAGCATCTGGGGTATGCCCTGTTCCATCGCCTGGCACGTGGCCTGAGCCTGACCGAACAAGGCGCGGCGCTGTACCCGCGTATCGAGCAGGTGTTCGACCTGATCGGCGAGGCTGTCGAGCACGCCGGCATCCGGCGTACCCCGCTGCAAATCAAAGCCCCTACCTGCATGTTGCGCTGGTTGCTGCCCAAGTTGCTGCACTGGCAAAAGCTGCGCCCGGACGTGCCGGTGGAGCTGACCAGCAGCGTGGAGCATGGCGTGGATTTTCGCCGTGAGGCGTTCGATGCGGCTGTGATCTACAGCCCGCAGCCGGGGCCAAAGCGTGAAGGCCTGCACCTGTTCGACGAACAACTGACCCCCGTCTGCGCCCCGTACTTGCTGGATGGCAGCAACGCCATCAACCACCTGAGCGACCTTGCGCAACACACCCTGCTGCACCCCAGCCGGGATCAACGGGACTGGACCAACTGGCTCAATGCGGCAGGGGGAGATCTATCGAGCATCCGCCAGAATCAGTACTTCGACACCCTGGACCTGGCCATGACCGTGGCGGCCCAGGGCAACGGCGTGGCGATTGGCGACTGGTCCCTGATTGGCGATGACCTGAAGGCCGGCCGGCTGGCCATGCCCTTTGATTTCAAAGTGCGCACCGGCGCGGCGTATTACCTGGTGTGCTCGCCGCGCAACGAACCGTCTGCGCCGTTGCGTGAGTTGATGGGGTGGCTGGTGAAGCAGACTGAGTAATCGCGGGCACGCATAAACCCCGTAGCAGCAGCCTCGCTCCGCGAGTCGGCTGCTACGTGGAGATGGATCAAACGAGGATCAATACCCCACCGTAAACCGCTGACGGGAATGCTTGGGCTGTTCGACTTCATCGAGCATGGCGATGGCGAAGTCGGCGAAGCTGATCCAGCTTTTGCCCTCTGTGTTGATCAGCAGGCGGTCGGTGCCCAGGCGGAACTTGCCCGTGCGCTCGCCTTCCACAAACTCGGCCGACGGTGACAGAAAGCTCCAGTCCAGGTCTTTTTCGCCGCGCAAGGTGTCGAGATAGACCCCGCCCGCCGTGGCCTCCGGCCTGTATTCGTCAGGGAAACCCGGGCTGTCGATGACTTTGGTGTCGCCCGGCAACAGCAGCGAACCCGCTCCGCCCACGAACAACAGCCGCTTGACCCCGGCTTTTTTCACCGGCTCGATGATGGCCGAAGCAGGCAGCGTCGAGAAGTGCGCCGCGCTGAGCACCACGTCATGCCCCGCTACGGCGTCTTGCAGGGCCTGGGCATCGTTGATGTCCACATCCCTGGTCACGACCCCGGCGCGCTCGCCCAGTCTGGAGGCATGGCGGGCAATGGCAGTGACGCTGTGACCACGGCGCAGTGCTTCTTCCAGCAGTTGGCTGCCGGCACGACCGGTAGCCCCGATAATTGCAATTTTGCTCATGACACTCTCCTGTTGAATGGATTGCCCAGCTTTTTTACATCACCACTTCATCTCGCCCTTGGCCACCTTGGCGCTGAGCTCCAGCGAAGACTCTTCGCCCAGCTGCGGGTAACGCTTTTTCATCGCGGCGATCAGCTCGCCCGAGTCCTTGGCCTTGATGGTTTCTTCGTCAAACGCCTTGATGTAATCGCGGGTGAAATGCACGGCTTTCAACGAATGGTCGCTCTGGCCCAGGTAATGACCCGGCACCACGATTTTCGGTTGCAGGCTGTCGATGCGCTTGAGGGTGGCCAGCCATTGCTTGTGGGACTGTGGTGTCTGGGTGTCTGCCATCCATACGTGCAGGTTGTCAGCCACCACCACGCCACCGACCACGGCTTTAAGCGACGGGATCCATACAAAGCTGCGCTCCGGCTGGCGGCCGGCAAGGCCTACGACATCCAGTTCGCGGCCTTCAAGCTCCAGGGTGTTGCCCTTCAGGACCTGCGGCACGATCAGGCTGGCCGGCACATCCGCGCCCATTTGCGGCCCCCAGAACGCCAGCTTGGCGTCCTTGGTCTGGTTGATGTGCTCAACGGTCGGCCCCGAGGCCAGGACCTTGGCGTCCGGGAATGCACGGGTCAGGGTTTCAAGGCCGAAGTAGTAATCCGGGTCGCCATGGCTGATGTAGATGGTGGTCAGGTGTTTGCCGCTGGCGCGAATCTTGTCGACCAACTGCTGGGCCTGGGCCTTGCCGAACTGGGCGTCCACCAAGATGGCGTCCTTGGCGCCACTGACCAGTACCGAAGACACCGGGAAAATCGCCGCCGCGCCGGGGTTGTAAACGTCCAGGGTCAAAGGCGCCGGGGCGGCAGCGGCATGCGCTGCAAAACCCAGCACAACCGCGCTGAGGACGAAACGGCGAAGGGTCGAAAATCCAGTCATGGGGGGGTTCCTGAGTCAGTGGCCAGAGGCGGCAATGAACAGAGCTTAGTTGCACGATCCCCAACTAAAAATGCGATGCTTGAACATAGTTTGTTTCAGATATCGGGCAGATCATGGATCGTCTTATCGCAATGCGGGTATTCGTCACCGTCGTCGACCTCGGCAGCCAGTCCGCGGCAGCCGACCACCTGGACCTGTCGCGCCCTGTGGTGTCGCGGTATCTGGCGGAGCTTGAGGAGTGGGTGGGCGCCCGCCTGATGCACCGCACCACACGCAAACTGAGCCTGACCGCGGCGGGTAACGAAACCCTGCCCCGCTGCAGGCAACTGCTGGAACTGGCTGACGACATGCAGGCCGCCGTGGATGTGCCCAGTGATGCGCCACGCGGGCTGCTGCGCATCAGCGTCAGTACCTCGTTCGGCCAGGCGCAATTGGCTGCAGCGGTCACCGACTACGTCAGGCTCTACCCCCAGGTCAGCATCGATCTGCAAATGCTCGACCGTACGGTGAACCTGGTGGACGAACGCATCGACCTGGCCATTCGTACCAGCAACGATCTGGACCCGAGCCTGATCGCCCGCAAGCTGACCGTCTGTCGCTCAGTGCTTTGCGCCTCACCGGCGTACCTGAGTGAACATCCGGCGCCACGCCAGGTCGACGATCTGAGCCAGCACAACTGCCTGACCCACTCCTATTACGGCAAGAGCCTGTGGCATTTCACCCGCCATGGTGAAGAGCTGTCGGTCCCGGTACAGGGCAATATCAGCGCCAACGAAGCCAGTACGCTACTGAGCGCCACCCTGTCTGGTGCCGGGATTTCACTGCTGCCCAGCTATCAGGCCGGGGTGTATGTGCACCGTGGCGAACTGGTGCGCCTGCTGCCCGAAGCAGAGCCTCGCGTGATGAACATTTACGCGGTGTACGCCTCACGCAAGCACATGCCCGCAACGTTGCGCAGCATGCTCGACTTTCTCGCCGCACGTTTTACCGATGAGCCCCTGTGGGACAAAGGCTTGCGGGCTAGTCCATTTGAGGGATGAAGCCGGACAGGACCGCTCGTACAACTGGCATGGCAACAACCTGGGTCTGAACTAGCCTCAACGCTATGACGTCAAGGGAGTAAATGCCGTGACTACCAAAACAAAAACAAGATGTATGACCGTATTTATCGTTTTTGCTGCCGCTGTCCTGTTTACGGGGGCTTGCTACAGAGCCGAGCAAACCCGGCAAGCAGCAGGATTTACCGCCAGTTGTAATGGCGGGCATTGCAATGCCATGTTCAGCGCTCTGAGGTAAGGAAGCCCCAGGGTCTGTTGACGACGCGGCTCACAACCAAACGTCAACAGCCCCAAGAGCATCAGGACGGGCTGACACTGTCAGTCCGCCCTTTTCGAAACGCACTGGGCGACGTCCCGCTCAGGCGCCGAAAAAACCGCGCAAAATATGCCGGGTCGGCAAAGCCCAGACTGTCCGCCACTTCGCTGACGGTCATGGGCGTGTAGATCAAATGTCGCTTGGCTTCCAGTATCAGCCGTTGATGGATGATCTGCAGCGCCGACTGCCCCGCCAGTTCACGGCAGATGCTGTTCAGGTGCGCCACTGAAATCCCCACCTCATGCGCCAACTGCTCAACACCGGGTTGCGCACGAAACTGCTCCTCGACGCGCTGATTGAACAGGCTCAGGTACTCGCGCCCGCGCTGCGGCAGCTGCTGCGCCTCACGCTGCTGAATGACCTGGCGCGCGACCCACACCAGCAGCACGCTGATCAGCGATTGCAACAACATGTCCCGGGCGGGCTGCGCGCTGACGTATTCGCGTTGCAGCTCACTGAACAGGTTGTTCAGGTAATCGCGATCCTTGCCCGCCGGGTAACTGGCGACCCGTTGCAGCAAGCTGATTGTCCCGCCCAACCGGGCTTGCAGCTGGGCGACCAGAGGCGCCGCCAATGTCAGCACAAACCCTTCAACGTTCGGTGAAAACTGAAACCCGTGCACGGACAACGGCGGGATCACCTGTATCGCCGAATGCTCAAGGACATGGCTCTGGCCTTCGACCTCAACCTGCGCCCGGCCCTGGTGGACGTAGAGCAACTGGCACAAGTCAGCATGCCGGTGGGGGCGAATCTCCCAATCGTGGACACGGCTGCGCAGCGAGATGGTTTCGCAGTGCAACAGATCGGGGCTGAGCCAGTCTTGCTGCTCGCCGTAAAGCTTGAACACCGGGATTGAAGGATTCATGGCGACGGAACCTGAAATTTCAGCAAGGGCCGATAATCGCACTGATTAGCGAAAAGTACCGGTAATGACGCCGTTATCACCTTCTATTGCCTCTCTCGCAAGCGAAAAATACAGGCACAAACTTATAAGAATCATCTCGTCCCACAGGGTCGAGGCTGCGCGAGAGAACACTCATGAGAACTCAAGTCGCTATTATCGGCGCCGGCCCTTCCGGTTTGCTGCTGGGCCAACTGCTGCATAACGCCGGTATCGATAACGTCATCATCGAACGCCAGACCGGCGATTACGTACTCGGCCGGATTCGCGCCGGGGTGCTGGAGCAAGGCATGGTCGACCTGTTGCGCCAGGCCGGGGTCAGCCAGCGCATGGACGCCGAAGGGCTGGTCCACGATGGCTTTGAACTGGCACTGGATGACCGCCAGGTGCATATCGACCTCAAGGGCCTGACCGGTGGCAAAACCGTGATGGTCTATGGCCAGACCGAAGTCACCCGCGACCTGATGGCCGCACGCGAGGCCGTCGGGGCGCAAACCCTGTACAGCGCCAGCAACGTTCAGCCCCACGGGATGAAAACCGGTGCGCCTTACGTGACGTTCGACAAGGACGGCGAAAGCTGGCGCCTGGACTGCGACTACATTGCCGGCTGTGACGGTTTTCATGGCGTGGCGCGCCAATCGATTCCGAGCGATGTGCTTAAAGTATTCGAACGTGTATACCCCTTCGGCTGGCTCGGTGTGCTGGCCGACACCCCGCCGGTCAACGACGAACTGGTGTATGCCCGACACGAACGCGGCTTCGCCCTGTGCAGTCAGCGCTCGGCTACCCGCAGCCGCTACTACCTGCAGGTTCCGGCGCAAGAAAAGGTCGAGGACTGGTCCGACCAAAGGTTTTGGGACGAACTGAAAGCCCGCCTGCCCAGAGCGCTGGCCGAACGTCTGGTGACGGGGCCCTCCATCGAGAAAAGCATCGCCCCGTTGCGCAGTTTTGTGGTCGAGCCGATGCAGTACGGGCGCATGTTCCTGGTGGGCGATGCCGCGCACATTGTGCCGCCCACCGGGGCCAAGGGCCTGAACCTGGCCGCCAGCGATGTCAGCACGCTGTTCAATATTCTGCTCAAGGTCTATGCCGAAGGCCGCACCGAGCTGCTGGAGCGCTATTCCGAGATCTGCCTGCGGCGCATCTGGAAGGCCGAGCGGTTCTCATGGTGGATGACCTCGATGCTGCACCGTTTCCCCGACAGCGACGGCTTTAGCCAGCGCATTGCCGACAGCGAACTGGCGTATTTCGTCGGCTCCGAGGCTGGCCGTACCACCATTGCAGAAAATTATGTCGGTCTCCCTTACGAGGCTATCGAATAGGAGCCTATCGAGTACACTGAGCGGCATTCCTCCACAGGCTTGCCGCCCTGCGCCCACAGGTGTCCTCGTGACCAATCTGAACCAGCCTCCCCAGGCCAAACCCGCCATTCGCAGCATCCTGATCGCCCTGATGCTGGCGATTTTTCTGGGGGCGCTGGATCAAACCATCGTCGCCGTCTCCATGCCCGCCATCTCCGCCCAGTTCAAGGATGTGAACCTGCTGGCGTGGGTGATTTCCGGCTATATGGTGGCCATGACCGTGGCCGTGCCGATCTATGGCAAGCTCGGCGACTTGTATGGTCGCAGGCGCCTCATGCTGTTTGGCATGGGCCTGTTTACCCTGGCCTCGCTGTTTTGCGGGCTGGCGCAAAACATGGAGCAGCTGGTACTGGCGCGGATCATCCAGGGCATTGGCGCGGGCGGGATGATTTCGGTGAGTCAGGCGATCATCGGCGACATCGTGCCGCCCCGCGAGCGCGGTCGCTATCAAGGTTACTTCAGCAGTATGTATGCGCTGGCCAGCGTCGCCGGGCCGGTGCTGGGCGGCTTCATGACCCAGTACCTGTCATGGCGCTGGGTGTTCTTGATCAATCTGCCGCTGGGGCTGGCAGCGTGGTGGATCTCACATCGCACCCTGGTCGGTTTGCCCGTCCCGCAACGCAAACCGGTCATTGATTACCTGGGCACGATGCTGATGATCGTTGGCCTGACTTCATTGCTGCTGAGCATCACGTTTATCGGCCAGGGCCATGGCTGGCGCGATGATCAGGTTGCCGGGCTACTGGCTGTGGCATTGATCGCGCTGGCGCTGTTTGTGTGGCATGAGCGGCGCACCATAGAGCCGTTGCTGCCCATGCACCTGTTTGCCAATCGCAATGCGGTGCTGTGCTGGTGCACGGTATTTTTCACCAGCTTTCAGGCCATTTCGCTGATTGTGCTGATGCCGCTGCGGTATCAGAGCATCACCGGTGCCGGTGCCGACAGCGCGGCCCTGCACCTGCTGCCCCTGGCGATCGGCTTGCCGATGGGGGCGTATTTCGCCGGGCGCATGACCTCGGTGACCGGGCGTTATAAACCGATGATTTTGAGCGGTGCAGTGCTGATGCCCTTCTCCATCCTCGGCATGGCTTTCAGCCCGCCGAGCGCCGAGTTGTTGAGTGGCGTGTTCATGCTGTTCAGCGGGATCGCCTCCGGGATGCAATTCCCGACCTCTCTGGTGGGGGCGCAGAACTCGGTGCGCCAGCACGACATTGGCGTGGCGACCAGCACCACCAACCTGTTTCGCGCATTGGGCGGGGCGATGGGGGTGGCCTTGATGTCGGCGCTGCTGCTGGCGTTGCTGCACGATTCGCTGCTGGCGCCGGCAGGCGGGCAGCCGCTGCTGGGGGAAGGCAGTTCGGGCAATGTGCTGCTGGATGGGTTAAACGCAGTGCAAGGCCCTGCACTGGATAACCTGCGGGCCGAACTGCTGCTGACCTTCCGCCATTTGCTGATTATCAGTGCCGGGGTGTCACTGCTGGGGCTGGGGGCGGCGATTGCGATGCCCAACCAGGTGCTGCGCGGGCGGGAAGACAAGGCGCAGTAGCGGGACTTGTTCAATTTGTGGGAGCGGGCTTGCTCGCGATTGCATCACCGCAGTCTTGCTGTCGGACCGCGGCGCCTGCATCGCGAGCAAGCCCGCGGCCACAGCTAGTGGCTCAGTATTGAGATTTACGGCCGGGCGCTGATCTGCTTTTGCAGGTTCTGGACCTGGCTTTGCAGGGTATTGATGTTGCGTGTCATTTGGGCACGGAACACGTCGAACTCGGCAGCATTGGCGCCCTGGGCAGGTGCCGGGCGGTTTTCCAGCTCGCTTTTGAGCACGATCATGTCTTGCTCCAGACGCTCCACAGCCGAACTCGGGTTGCCCTGCTTTTTCAAGGTCGTCACGTCCGCCGCCTGTTGCGCGACACTGGCCTTGAGCGTGGCCAATTCGGTGCCCAGGCTTTTCATCTCGGCTTCAAGCCGGGTCTGGGTTTCTTTCTGGGCCGTCACCTGCAGCAACATCGCGGCATTGATTTGCTCAAAGCGCTGATCCAGATCCCCCTGCTGCCCCACTACCAGCCCTTGCTGGCGCTTGCTTTGCTCAAGCAGTTGTTCTTCGAGCTGCTTGATCTGCAACTTCAAGGCTTCGCTACCGTTGTTGATCGTCGACTCGCTGGCCACCACTTTGCCGGAGATGGCCTGCAACCGCCCCGCCGCCTCTTCGCTGATGCGGGCAAAGCTCTCCTGGGTCGCAACCAGCTGCTGCTCCATCAGTGAGATCTGCTGGAAGCTCCACCACGCCAGCCCGGCAACGGCCAGCAACAAAGCGCAGATCAGCGTCCACAAAGGGCCGGTGCTCGGGCCCTTGACCTTGATCACCGGGGTGTTGCGCGAGTACACCGTGGTGCGCTCACGAGCACCGGCTGTGGACTCCAGCTCATCGTGGTCATGCGCATCGGCGCGCAGGGTCGGGACATCGTCAAAGTCGTCGCGGGCATCGTTACGCATGGCAAAACCTTTTTTGAAGCTTTAGAGGCAGCGGCAAGTGGTTAACGGTAGGGCGATTCCTGAGCTTTCCACCAGCCGCAAAATTCATCCAGCGCAGCCCACAGACTGACTTTGGGGTCGTAGTCGAGGTAATGCCGCGCGCGGCTGATGTCGAGGGTAAAGTCTTTGTCCATGATCTGCACGCCCAAACGCGAGAGTGCCGGTTCCGGCTGCCCCGGCCACAGCTTGCAGGCTGCCTCGTTGAGCGCACCCCGGCAGTAGGCCAGCCCGTAGCCGCGGTAACGGGTGACTTGCGGCACGTTCATTTGGCGCATCACGTAATTGATCACATCCCACAATGGTATCGGGGTGCCATTGCTGATGTTGTAGGCCTTGCCCAACGCCGAGCCGGTCGTCAGCAGGCTGCTCATCAACGCCTCGTTGAGGTTTTGCACGCTGGTGAAGTCGACCTTGTTCAGGCCGTTGCCCACAATGGCCAAACGCCCTTTGCGCTGCAATTTCAACAAGCGCGGGAAGAGGCTCATATCCCCCGCTCCGGTGACAAAACGCGGCCGCAGGGCTACCACTTCAAGGCCGAACTCCTGGGCGCCGAAGACTTTTTGCTCTGCCAGGTTTTTGGTCGCGGCATAGGGATGCCTGAAACGCCGGGGCAACTGCTCTTCAGTCAGGTCGGTGTGCCCACGGCCATCGAAGTACAGCGCCGCCGAAGACAAATGCACCAGCCGCCGCACCCGCTGCTTCAAGCAGGCTTCAACCACGTTTTCAGTGACCAGCACGTTGTCACGATGGAAATCCTGATAACGCCCCCAGGCGCCCATGTGGCCGGCACAGTGCACCACCGCATCGACATCGACGCACAAGTCGCGCACCAGCAGGCCATCGGTCAAATCACCCGGGATAAATTCAGCCCCGCGCCGTACCAGGTGTTCAACACCTTCAGCCCGTCGCCCGCTGACCCGTACGTCAAAGCCGTGCTCCAGGGCAAAACGCGCAAAGCGTCCGCCAATAAAGCCGCTCGCGCCGGTGACCAGAATCTTCATCAATCGCTCCAAATGCTGTAATTCTTGTTGCTTGCTCTTTAAACGCCGGTTGTCAGGCCAAAGGCACTAACCAGCGGGCTGCCGAACGGGATAAATGTTCGGTCAGCTGACCCAGCAGTTGTCCGCCATTGCGCCAATGATGCCAGTACAGTGGCACGTCGATGGGTTTATCTGGCAAAAGTTCCACCAATAATCCGCTTGCCAGTTGCTCGCGCACTTGCAGCTCGGGCACCAGCCCCCACCCCAGGCCGGCCTCAGTCAGGCGGATAAACCCTTCGGAAGACGGGCACAAATGGTGCTCGAACCCGCCATCCACGCCCAGTGAAGCCAGGTAGCGATGCTGCAGGAAGTCATCCGGCCCGAACACCAGCGCCGGGGTCCTGGGCAGCAGCGCAGCGCTCACCCCATCAGGAAAATGCCGGGCGATAAAGGCCGGGCTCGCCAGTGCCCGATAACGCATGGCGCCCAACAACACGCTGCGGGCCCCGGCCACCGGTCGTTCGCTGGCACACAGGCAGGCGGCCACTTCACCGGCGCGCATGCGTTTGAGGCCGACGGTCTGATCCTCGACCACCAGGTCCAGCAACAGGTGCTGTTCGGCGCAGAAGTCCCCCACCGCCGGTGCCCACCACGTGGCCAGGCTGTCGGCATTCAAGGCGATCCGCAGGCGCTCGGGCAACCCTTCTTCGTCCAGCGCCGGCACAGCACTTTGCAGGTCGCGCTCAAGCAGGCGCACTTGCTGCACATGGTTGAGCAAGCGACGGCCAATCTCGGTCGGGGTCGGTGGCGATGCCCGTACCAACACCGGCTGGCCGATGCGGGCTTCGAGCAGTTTGATGCGCTGGGAGATGGCCGATTGTGACAAGCCAAGCACCTGCGCTGCCCGTTCAAAACCGGCTTGTTCAACCACGGCGGCCAGGGCCGAAAGCAATTTATAGTCGAACATCAGTTTTCCTAATGAGCGATCAGCAATATTGGTTTTTCTTATACAGCCAAGCGCCCGACAATAGCCAGCAGTAACCCTCTCTCCCGCCTGCAGTTCGACGAGTAATCCTTATGTGGCAAAGCTACCTCAATGGCCTGTTGGTCGCATTCGGCCTGATTATGGCCATCGGCACTCAAAATGCCTTCGTGCTGGCGCAAAGCCTGCGCCGCGAACACCATTTGCCCGTGGCGGCATTTTGTGTGGTGTGCGACGCCTTGCTGGTAGCGGCCGGGGTATTTGGCCTGGCGACAATCCTGGCGCAAAGCCCGTTGCTGCTCAGCGTTGCACGCTGGGGGGGCGCCGTATTTCTGCTGTGGTACGGCACCCAGGCGCTGCGCCGGGCGTTTTCCAAATCCAGCCTTGAGCAATCGGCCGGCCAGACTGCCCGCTCACTCAAGGCGGTGATGCTCAGCGCACTGGCCGTCACCCTGCTCAACCCCCACGTTTACCTCGACACCGTCTTGCTGATCGGTTCGCTCGGCGCACAACAAAGCGTACCCGGTGCCTATGTAGTAGGTGCGGCCAGTGCTTCGCTGTTGTGGTTTTTTACCCTGGCGCTGGGCGCCGCATGGCTGGCGCCGTGGCTGGCCCGCCCGAACACCTGGCGCGTACTGGACTTGCTGGTGGCGGTGATGATGTACGCCGTGGCGGTGCAGTTGATTGTTTCGGGCTGAAGCCCAGCCCTTAAAAAACACCCGCCAGCACTGATCTTTTTTTCCCGTCGATCAGGCGCAAACGTCTATCCCACACAGTTGCCGCGTGGTTAAGCCGTCACCCCGGTGCTATGATCCAGCCCCTGCGCCGCAAAGAGTAAAAACTCTTCGGCGCGTGTTTGGCCGCCCGTGATCGGCCTTGCGCTCATCGCAACTGACCTGATTAGGAGAATCATCATGGCTTTCGAATTGCCGCCGCTGCCGTACGCACACGATGCCCTGCAGCCGCACATCTCCAAAGAAACCCTGGAGTTTCACCACGACAAGCATCACAACACCTACGTCGTGAACCTGAACAACCTGGTGCCAGGCACCGAGTTCGAAGGCAAAACCCTGGAAGAGATCGTTAAAACCTCTTCGGGCGGCATCTTCAACAACGCCGCTCAGGTCTGGAACCACACCTTTTACTGGAACTGCCTGGCGCCAAACGCCGGCGGCGAACCCACTGGCGCGCTGGCTGATGCCATCAACGCTTCGTTCGGCTCGTTCGACAAGTTCAAAGAAGAATTCAGCAAGACTTCCATTGGCACCTTCGGCTCCGGCTGGGGCTGGCTGGTGAAGAAAGCTGACGGTTCCCTGGCCCTGGCCAGCACCATCGGCGCCGGCAACCCGCTGACCAGCGGCGACACCCCGCTGCTGACCTGCGACGTTTGGGAGCACGCTTACTACATCGACTACCGCAACGTGCGTCCGAAGTATGTTGAAGCGTTCTGGAACCTCGTAAACTGGAAGTTCGTTGCTGAGCAGTTCGAAGGCAAAACCTTCACCGCTTAAGCCCGGCTACAGATAAAAAACCCGGCATTGCCGGGTTTTTTTTGTCCGATAAAAAATGCCAAATCCCCTCCCCGGCAAGTTTGCGCCAGCTAATATCAACCCATTGGATTTTTTAATCTGTGTCTCAAGTTCAAGGGGGATTTACCGACACAGTAGCGATAGTCAACCCTGCGTGATTGTGCCGTGCACACCCGCAAAAACTCCCAATACAAGGCCACAGGCTTTACCGGAAAGACACAAGGAAGAGCACTTTGAAGCTGCAATTCAAGAACAGCTTGTCACTGAAGTTGCTCCGGATCGTGCTGCTGTCAGCATTGGTCGTAGGGTGCGCACTGAGCTGCGCGCAAATTGTGTTCGATGCCTATAAAGTCCGACAGGCCGTAACGGTTGACGCTGAACGTATCCTCGACATGTTTCGCGACCCTTCGACCCAGGCGTTGTACAGCCTGGATCACGACATGGCCATGCAGGTCGTCGAAGGCCTGTTCCAGGATGATGCCGTGCGCCAGGCCTCCATCGGCCACCCCAATGAAACGCCTCTCGGCGAAAAAACACGGCCGCTGCAACAGTCAGCGAGCCGCTGGGTGACCGACCTGATTCTGGGCCAGCAGCACACCTACAGCATTCCGCTGGTGGGCCAGGGGCCGTATGGCGAGTACTACGGCGACCTGAGCATCACCCTCGACACCGCCACCTACGGCGAAGGCCTGTTGGCCAACTCGGCGATCCTGTTTATCTCCGGCCTGTTGCGCGCCCTGCTGATGGGGCTGGCGCTGTTTCTGGTGTATCACTACCTGCTGACCAAGCCGCTGTCGAAAATCATCGGCCACCTGACCAGCATCAACCCGGATCGCCCCAGTGAGCACGTGATCCCCCTGCTCAAGGGCCACGAACACAACGAGCTGGGGGTTTGGGTCAACACCTCCAACCAGTTGCTGGCCTCGATTGAGCGCAATACCCGTTTGCGTCACGAAGCCGAAAGCTCCTTGCTGCGCATGGCGCAGTACGACTTCCTGACCGGCCTGCCCAACCGCCAGCAACTGCAGGGGCAACTGGACAAGATCCTGACCGATGCCGGTCGCTTGCAACGCCGGGTCGCCGTGCTGTGCGTGGGCCTGGACGATTTCAAAGGGGTTAACGAGCAGTTTGGCTATCAAACCGGCGACCAGCTGCTACAGGCCCTGACCGATCGCTTGCGTGCACACAGCGCAAGCCTGGGCGGCCTGGCGCGCCTGGGAGGTGACCAGTTCGCCCTGGTCCAGGCACATATCGAGCAACCCTACGAAGCCGCCGAACTGGCCCAAAGCATCCTGGATGATCTCGAAACACCGTTCAGCCTTGACCAGCAAAACATCCGCCTGCGTGCCACCATCGGCATCACCCTGTTCCCCGAAGATGGCGACACCACCGAACAGTTGCTGCAAAAAGCCGAACAAACCATGACCCTGGCCAAAAGCTACTCGCGCAGCCGCTACCAGTTTTATATCGCCAGCGTGGACCGTGAAATGCGGCGTATGCGCGAGCTGGAAAAAGACCTGCGCGAAGCCCTGTTGTGCAACCAGTTGTCCCTCGTCTACCAGCCGCAGATCCGCTACAGCGATCATCACGTGGTCGGCGTTGAAGCCCTCTTGCGCTGGCATCACCCCAAGCACGGCCTGGTCCCGCCCGACATGTTTATCCCTCTGGCCGAAAAAAACGGCAGCATCATTGCCATCGGCGAATGGGCACTGGATCAGGCCTGCCGACAGCTGCGCGAATGGCTCGACCTGGGCTTCAGTGAACTGCGCATGGCCGTCAACCTGTCCACGGTGCAGTTGCACCACGTCGAACTACCGCGGGTGGTCAACAACCTGATGCAACGCCACCGCCTGCCTGCACGCAGCCTGGAGCTGGAAGTCACCGAAACCAGCCTGATGAAAGACATCAGCACCGCGGCCCAGCACCTGCTGAGCCTGCGCCGATCCGGGGCACTGATTGCGATTGATGATTTCGGCACCGGCTACTCGTCGCTGAGCTACCTCAAAAGCCTGCCGCTGGACAAAATCAAGATCGATAAAAGCTTTGTGCAGGACCTGATTGACGATGGCGACGATGCCACCATCGTGCGTGCCATCATCCAGCTCGGCAAAAGCCTGGGCATGCAAGTCATCGCCGAAGGCGTCGAAACCCCCGAACAAGAAGCCTATGTGATCGGCGAAGGCTGCCATGAAGGTCAGGGCTATCTGTACAGCAAACCTCTTGGCGCGCGGGAGATGGTCGCTTATCTAAAGCAGGCACGGCGTGGCAAGACAGTGATTATGTAAAGCCATGTTTCTGGATTCGCGAAAGATCCGGTGTAGAGCCAACGTAAATAAGAAATATTTCCAACAGTAACCCTTTACACAAAATGCATATCTTTCGCATTATGTGGCAGTTTTGCGTGCACCCGCACGCTTGTCCCATCTCTCGAAGCAGGATTTTCGCCATGATTCGTATGCCTCTGGCTACCGCCAGTCTGCTGGCCATTGCTATCTCACTCGCCGGTTGTGGCGACAAGGACAAGGAAAAAACCGCTGCCACGCCTGCGCCTGCAGCAGCCTCCAGCACCGCGACGCCAGCCGCTGACATCAGCGCTGCAAAAATCGATGAAGCTGCCGCCAAGGCCGTTGTCGCGCATTACGCCGACATCGTTCACGCCGTGTACAGCGATGCTGAATCCACCGCGAAAAACCTGCAAACCGCTATCGATGCGTTCCTGGCCAAGCCGAACGACGATACCCTCAAGGCCGCCCGTGCAGCCTGGATCGAAGCCCGCGTACCTTACCTGCAGAGCGAAGTGTTCCGTTTCGGCAACACCATCATTGACGACTGGGAAGGCCAAGTGAACGCCTGGCCCCTGGACGAAGGCCTGATCGACTACGTTGACGCCAGCTACGCCGGCGCACTGGGCAACCCGGGCGCCAGCGCCAACATCATTGCCAACACCCAGATCCAGGTCGGCGAAGACAAGATTGACGTCACCGAAATCACCCCGGAAACCCTGGCCAGCCTGAACGAGCTGGGCGGTTCCGAAGCCAACGTGGCTACCGGCTACCACGCTATCGAATTCCTGCTGTGGGGCCAGGACCTCAACGGTACAGGCCCGGGTGCAGGCAACCGTCCGGCATCGGATTACCTTGAAGGCGAAGGCGCTACCGGCGGCCACAACGACCGTCGTCGTGCCTACCTCAAGGCCGTGACCCAACTGCTGGTCAACGACCTGAACGAAATGGTCGGCAACTGGGCACCAAACGTTGCAGACAACTACCGCGCCACGCTTGAAGCCGAGCCGGTAAAAAATGGTCTGCGCAAAATGCTGTTCGGCATGGGCAGCCTGTCGCTGGGCGAACTGGCTGGCGAGCGCATGAAAGTGTCGCTGGAAGCCAACTCGCCTGAAGACGAGCATGACTGCTTCAGCGACAACACCCACAACTCGCACTTCTACGACGCCAAGGGCATCCGTAACGTATACCTGGGTGAGTACCTGCGCACTGACGGTACCAAACTGACCGGCCCAAGCCTGTCGTCGCTGATAGTGGTGGTTGACCCGGCTGCAGACGCTACGCTGAAATCCGATCTGGCCGACACCGAAGCCAAGATCCAGGTCATGGTTGACCTTGCCAACAAGGGCGAGCACTACGACCAGTTGATCGCTGCGGGCAACGAAAAGGGCAACCAGGTGGTACGTGATGCCATCGGCGCCCTGGTCAAACAGACCGGTGCCATCGAGCAAGCCGCCGGCAAGCTGGGCATCACCGACCTGAACCCGGACAATGCCGATCACGAATTTTGATCCGCAGCGTTTGAGTGAATGAAAAAAGGCGACCTTCGGGTCGCCTTTTTTTGGCCTGAGCATCGTACCCGATCGACGCCTTCATTCCTCATCAGCCGCGACAGGATCAGTGACGCCCTCAGTGTGTTTACCTGCCGCAAATCAAACCAAACGCTAATTCCTCTTATTTCAATTCGCCTTCCCTGCTAAACTTTGCGCCCTCGTTTTGCACACTGACCTGGACGCTTGATGCCTTCGTTGCCTCTTCGCCTGTCTCTGCTGCTGATGGCCCTGGGCCTTGGCGGTTGTGATGATGCGCCGCGCTTTACCAAACCCGAGCCCGGCGAAGCCCGCTCCGGCGGGGCTACTACGGTGCGCAAAACCGATCACAACGCGTTTTCCATGCCCTCGGCCAACCTTGCGCCCACCCGGCGCCTGGACTTCAGCGTCGGCAACAGTTTCTTCCGCAACCCCTGGGTGATCGCGCCCGCCACCACCACCGCCCGTGATGGCCTGGGCCCGCTGTTCAATACCAATGCCTGCCAGAACTGCCACATCAAGGACGGTCGCGGCCACCCGCCCGCCCCCGGCGCCAAAAACGCGGTCTCGATGCTGGTTCGCCTGTCGATCCCCAACGATCCTGCGCTGGCCAGGCTGATCGAACAGGTCGGGGTGGTCCCGGAGCCGACTTACGGCGGCCAGTTGCAAGACATGTCGGTGCCCGGCGTGGCCCCGGAAGGCAAGGTGCGGGTCGATTACGAACCCGTCTCGGTGCGCTTCAAGGACGGCACAGAGGTCGAGTTGCGCAAACCCGCGTTGCAGATCACCCAATTGGGTTACGGCCCGATGCACCCCGACACACGCTTTTCGGCACGCATTGCTCCGCCGATGATTGGCCTTGGCTTGCTTGAAGCGATCCCCGAGGCGGCGATTCTGGCCAATGCCGACCCTGAGGACAAAAACCGTGACGGCATTGCCGGGCGTCCCAATCAGGTGTGGGATGACGCACAGCAAAAAACTGTCCTGGGCCGATTTGGCTGGAAAGCCGGGCAACCGAACCTGAATCAACAGAATGTTCACGCCTTTTCTGGTGATATGGGACTCACTACGTCCCTGAGACCGTTCGATGATTGCACTCCGGCCCAGACTGACTGCCTGCAAGCGCCCAGCGGCAATGGCCCTGATGGCGAGCCCGAGGTCAGCGACAACATTCTGCGCCTGGTGGAGTTCTACACCCGCAACCTGGCCGTGCCCGCCCGCCGGGATGTCGGCTCGCCCCAGGTCCTGGCCGGTAAAAACCTGTTCTTCCAGGCCGGGTGCGCGTCGTGCCATACGCCGACGTTCACCACGTCAGCAAACGCCGCCGAGCCCGAGCTGGCCAATCAGGTCATTCATCCGTACAGCGACTTGTTACTGCACGACATGGGCCCGGGGCTGGCCGACAACCGTACCGAATTCGCCGCCTCTGGTCGCGACTGGCGCACGCCGCCGCTGTGGGGCATAGGTTTGACCCAGGCGGTCAGTGGCCATACCCAGTTTTTGCACGATGGCCGTGCACGCAACCTGCTGGAAGCCGTGCTCTGGCATGGCGGCGAGGCAGAACCGGCCAAGCAACAGGTTTTACGCTTTAATGCCGAGCAGCGCGCTGCGTTGCTGGCGTTCCTGAACTCTCTTTAAACGCCTTACAAGATCGGGGACCCCGACATGTTTCGACCCAAGCTTTTGTTCACCAGCCTTGCCGCTATCGCCCTGGCTGCCTGCTCGCCACAAGACCCGCAGGCCGTCACTTCGGCAGCGATCGCCAAGCAAGTGATTTTGCCGACCTACAGCCGCTGGGTTGAAGCCGACCGCCAACTGGCAGTCAGTGCTCTGGCCTACTGCGAAGGCAAGGAAACTCTCGACACGGCTCGTAAAGACTACTTGCATGCGCAAAAAGCCTGGGCCGAGCTGCAACCTCTGCTGATCGGGCCTTTGGCCGAAGGCAATCGCGCGTGGCAGGTACAGTTCTGGCCGGATAAAAAGAACCTGGTCGGCCGTCAGGTCGAACAACTGGTAATCGCCCAGCCGCAGATCGATGCCGCCGCACTGGCCAAGTCCAGCGTTGTGGTACAGGGCCTGTCCGCCTACGAATACATTCTGTTCGACAGCAATATCAACCTCGCTGACGATACGCAAAAGGCCCGCTACTGCCCGCTGCTGACCGCCATCGGTGAACGTCAGAAGCAACTGGCCGAAGAGATCCTGGCCAGCTGGAACAGCACTGACGGCATGCTCGCGCAAATGAGCAAGTTCCCGAACCAGCGTTATGCCGACTCCCACGAAGCCATTGCTGATGTGTTGCGCGTACAAGTGACCGCACTCGACACCCTGAAGAAAAAACTCGGCACGCCAATGGGCCGCCAGAGCAAGGGCATCCCGCAGCCGTTCCAGGCTGACGCATGGCGTAGCGAGTCGTCGCTCAAAAGCCTGGCCGCCAGCCTGGCTGCCGCCCAGACCGTATGGACAGGTGTCGACAACAAAGGTTTGCGCGGTCTGTTGCCTGCCGAACAAAAGCCATTGGCCGACAAGATCGATGCGGCCTACGCCACTTCGCTCAAACTGTTTAACGATAATCAGCGCTCGCTCAACGAACTGCTGGCCGACGACGCCGGCCGTGCCCAGCTCGACGCCATCTACGACAGCCTGAACGTGGTTCACCGCCTGCACGAAGGTGAACTGGCCAAGGCACTGGGTATCCAATTGGGCTTTAACGCCAACGACGGCGATTGATAAAGGAAGGTTCGATGATGCGCAGGCAAGCTCTCAAGCTCGGCGGTTTACTACTGAGCGCCATGACGTTGGGCGGCTGGTCACTGCTGTGTAGACAAAAAGCCATGCAAAAAGGCCAGAGCCCGCTCCTGCTCAGTGCCCGGGACGATGGGGACGGCAATCACTTTGCTGTCGGTTATCGCCTGGACGGCACTCAAGTCTTCAGCACCCGGGTCGGCCAGCGCTGCCATGACATCATCAACCACCCCACGCTGCCCATTGCGCTGTTTGTAGCGCGGCGCCCCGGCACCGAAAGCTACCTGATCGGCCTGACAGACGGGCAGTTGCTGCAAACCCTGACCTCCCTGCCCAACCGGCATTTTTATGGCCACGCCGTGATCCATAAAGACGGCGAGTGGCTATACACCACCGAGAACGACACCACCGACCCGGGCCGCGGATTGCTGGGGGTTTATCGCTTCGAGGGCGAGCGTCTGGTCCACAGTGGCGAAATCCCCACCCACGGTGTAGGCCCGCATCAAGTGTCGTGGATGCCTGACGGCGAGACGCTGGTGGTGGCCAACGGCGGGATTCGCACCGAGGCCGAAAGCCGGGTCGAGATGAATCTCAATGCGATGGAGCCCAGCCTGGTGCTGATGCAACGCGATGGCACCTTGCTCAGCAAGGAAACCCTGAGCCAGCAAATGAACAGCGTGCGGCATCTGGGCATCGCCAGCGACGGCACGATCGTCGCCTGCCAGCAGTTTATGGGGGATGCCCATGAGCTTTCCGAGTTGCTGGCCATCAAGCGTCCTGGCCAGCCGTTTGAACCTTTCCCGGTGGCCGAGCAACAACTGCGCGCCATGGGTCATTACACGGCCAGTGTCGCGGTCCACAGCGAGTTGCGGCTAGTGGCACTGACAGCTCCGCGGGGCAATCGATTCTTTGTGTGGGATCTGGACAGCGGCGACCTGCGCCTGGATGCGCCATTGCCGGATTGTGCGGGGGTGGGTGCGGTAAAAGACGGGTTTGTAGTTACGTCCGGCCAGGGCCGTTGCCGTTTCTACGATTGTCGCCAGAGCGATCTGACGGCCAAGCCATTGGATTTGCCGTCCGGGCTGTGGGACAACCATTTGCATGTCATGCAAGGGTAAATCCCGCATGAGCTGGCGAAGGCTGTGATCCTGAACCTTGAAAGCCGCAGCCTTTGTCAGCCCCTACGGGCTGTAACCACCTTTACTTGCGCAAACCCTGGGTCATGCCAAACATAAACAACAGCAGGTCGTGATCGGGTTTTGCCGCCACTGCCACTTTCACTGTTCGCGGCAGCGGGCAATGAGCCCCTGCTTGCGCGGTACTTAACACCTGGGTTACAGGCTGCTCCCAAGCGGCTAATGCCACGCCAGCAATGGCCAGAGCGCCCAGCAGAAACAAACTTCGTGCTATTTCTCGCCTCATCACCGTAAACCTTTGATAGCGCTGCCAAACACTGTTTTATAAAAGTAGTTCAGTTTGTCCCAGTCGGTGGCATTCCACGACGAATGGCGGCGTAGCTGTTTTAGGTCGTGAGAGGCGGCTTTGTGCGCTGTCAGACGTTGCCGGCTTTTTTCGAGATCCAGCAAAGCCACGTCTATCTGTGCACTCTCGCCCTGCCCCTTGACCCGTACAAACACATGTTTTGCATACAGGCAGCCATGCTGCCAGCGGCCCAGGTGCATGCGCGCCAGGGTTTGACCAATGGCTTCAAGCACCCGGTCATGCACCGCTTCACCCAGACGCTCGCGCTCTCCGGCGGCGTACCAGTTGTCGATTTCGACAAAGCCGTCCAGGGCGACGGTCACCAGCAGTGCACGCCATTGCCTGCCTGCCTCTTGTTGGGCGCCGCAATACACCAGCTCAGGCACGCCAACCGCTAATCGCTTCATGGCAAGCAAAGCATCGCGTTCACGCAATACCGTCGGGCGACCCAACGGGTAACGCCAGCTGCGGTAGGTATGCCCCACTTGGCGTTTGACATAGAGCAAGCGCTCGTTGACATCATGAATCCGTTGTACACCGCTCTCGCCACCACGACGCCGGTTGGGCTCTTCAACCCATTCGCCTTTTTGGTTCCAGTAAAAACCAAACAGGTATTCAGTCGAAAATGGGGATTGCGGTACAAAATCAACGGTCATGGGTTACCTCTTTCGTAGTACGTAAACCCGCCACATCGCGTAGAGCGGAATAAAGTCCAAATGATCCTGAACGACGAAACCAGCCTTTTTAAACTCCGCCTCCACCGTAGCACTTGGTAACACAAAGCGGTTTTGGTAACCGTCTTGCTCTTGCTCTGCAGCCCGCTCACGCTCGAGACGCTTGCGTTTCCAGGCTTTGAAATTGCCATCTACCCATAGCGAAATAATCAAACTGTCCCGGCTGACGCGATGTAACTCGCGCAGTAGAGCCATCCGGTGGCTGGCGTCACCAATATGGTGCAGCAAGCGCATGCAAAAAATACTGTCAACTGAATTATCTGGCATATTTATTTCAAATGCAGATGTTTGCAAAAGCCGTACCCGTTTCACCACATCGGCTGGCTGCGCCAACTGCGCCACCTCCAGCATGGACGCCGAATTGTCTGCACCGATGATTTCGCGGGTTGGCATTTTCGCCAACAACGGCCAGAACCGCCCTGCGCCACAGGGCAGATCCAGGACAACCTGAGGTTCACCGGCCAAGTGCAGAGCGCGGCGCGCCAGTTGCTCATCGCGCTTATGGGAGAGACGCCGGGCCAGTCCGTCCTGGTGTTTTGCCAAGTATTGGGTAGCGTGTTGTTGGTCGTACTTTTCTGAAAACTTGAGCTTGATGATGGGGTTCATGTCGGTGCTCCTGAAACATATAGGCGCTACCTTAATCAGCGGAACGTATACGTCAGGTCATCAACAGATGAAAATTCCGTCGACTCTTCCTACACAAACATTACAAGATTTTACATTGCAGGCAAAGATGGCACGGGCCGCCAACGGAGAAAAGCGCAGGTAAAGCAGCCTGCAGAACGCAGGCCACTGGAGAGGGTCAGGCGTCGGCCGGACCAAGCTCGACGTGAAACCGGCAGCCGTTGGGCTCCATTGTGGTGAGAGTCACACGCCAGCCCTGGCTGTCGCAGATCCGCTGAACCAGCGACAGACCCAGCCCGAGGCCTTCACCGCGTTTTTCGCTGCCGCGAACAAAGGGCTGGAACATGGCCTGACGCTTTTCTTCCGGGATACCGACGCCACTGTCTTCCACCACAAAGCCGCTGGGTTCAAGGGTCAGCCGGATAAAGCCGGTGTCGGTGTAATGCAACGCATTGCGCAGCAAGTTACCCATGACCGCGTGCAGGAAGGTAGCGTTATAGCGGGCATCGAGTGGGTTGCCCGGCTCATAAATCAGCTCCAGCCCCTTGGCTTCAATGGGCTCGCGCCACAGGCTGACAAGGCCTTCGGCCACGGTAGAAAGGGTCACCGTAGGCGACATGCTGGCATCTTCATGTTGCGCTCTGGCCAGCATCAGGAAGGTCTGCACCAGTTCACGCATTTCTTCACAAGCACGCGATATGCGCTCCACCTGTGAGCGACTGCGCTGGTCCAGTGACGGGTTTTCCAGCAACAGCTCACAGGAGCTGGCCAGAACCATCAAGGGTGTACGCAGCTCGTGACTCACGTCACTGGTGAACAACCGTTCGCGGGTCAGGGTGTCACGCAAGCGGCCCAGGGTGGCGTCGAACGCCACTGCCAACTCGCCCACTTCATCGGCCGCGTAGTCCGGCGCCAGCGGCGGTGCCAGCCCCAGCAACTGATCCCGATGGCGAACCTGGCGGGCGAGTCGCACCACCGGAGCCATTACCCGTCGAGCCAGGGTCCAGCCTAAAAAGACCGCCAGCGCCAGGGCCAGTACGAAACCGACCACGACCACGGCAAACAGCACACGCTCGCGCTCTTCAAAATCGCTCTGATCTTGCAGCAGGACATATCGCCGGCCATCGACCACTTCAGCCATCGCGTGATACGACAACTGGTCACGAAACACTTCATGAAAGCCCGGGTCAAGGTGGCGCAGGTCCTTGGGCAAGGCAAAGTCGCCCCGCCCGCCGCTGAAGTAAAACAGCTGGCTTGGCTTGGGCCGATGGTTCCAGTCGGCCACGTTGTCCATTAACAGCAGGCGCTGCAAATCGCCGCCCAGCCCGGCCGAGATGAGCTTTTCTTCGACCAGATGCACGGTGGCAATAATGCCCACGGCGAATGTCCCCGCCACCAACGCACTCATCAACGCAAACGCGATGATGATCCGCTGGGAAAGGCTTTGCTTAAACTCCATCGCGAATCTCGGCGAGGCGGTAGCCCACACCGTGTACGGTTTGCAACAAAGGCTTGTCGAACGGCTTGTCGATCACCTGACGCAATTGGTGTACGTGGCTGCGCAGGCTGTCGCTGTCCGGGCAGTCGTCGCCCCACAGGGCTTCTTCCAGCACTTCGCGGCGCAGCACATGGGGGCTTTTTTGCATCAGCACCGCCAGCAGCTTGAGGCCCACCGGGTTGAGCTTGAGCAGGCGACCTTCACGGGTCACCTCGAGGGTGTCGAGGTCATAGCGCAACTCACCGACCTGCAACTCACGCCGGCCTCCGCCCTGGGCGCGACGTAATACGGCCTCGATTCGCGCGGCCAGTTCCGACAGGGCAAAGGGTTTGAGCAGGTAGTCATCCGCGCCGGACTTGAAGCCTTGCAGGCGGTCATCCAGCTGATCGCGGGCGGTCAGCATGATCACCGGCGTATCGCGGCGGGCGTCTTCACGCAGGCGTTTGCACAGGGTATAGCCGTCGATGCCGGGCAACATGATGTCCAGCACGATCAGGTCGTAATGCTCGGTAGCCGCCAGGTGCAAACCTGACAAACCGTCCTGCGCGCAGTCAACGGTATAGCCTTTTAGCCCCAGGTAGTCCGCCAGGTTGGCGAGGATATCGCGGTTGTCTTCAACCAATAGAATTCGCATGGGCACATTGTCTCCGTTCGCAGTTACGGCCGTCTTGGCCCGCGCAGCTTAAGGCCAAGTACCGCGCAGGGCCAGCACCGCAGGGCGCTCAAACGATTTAGTTGGCACTCTCACAGAAATGACATTTTTTTTACTATCGGTTCACAAACTCAATACAGTAGCGCCCGCACACTCACGCCCCCCTGCGTTTAAGGAAAAACAACAATGCGTCTGCTGCATACCGCGCCAATGCGCTACCTCCTTCTGTTGACTGGCTGTTGGCTGGCGACCTTCCTTATCACCCGAGGCGTTTTGCTGGTCACCCATCTAGGAGAGGCCGGAAACAACTGGCTGCCGGTGTTTGGTATTGGCTTGCTGTATGACCTTGGCTTTTTGACCTATGCCGCCTTGCCGCTGGGCCTGTATCTACTGCTGTGCCCGCCTGCCCTGTGGCGTCGACGTGGCCATCAGTGGTTCCTGCAAGGCCTGCTGACCGTCAGCCTGTTCGCCATGTTGTTCACCGCCGTGGCCGAGTGGCTGTTCTGGGATGAATTCGGGGTGCGCTTCAACTTTATCGCCGTGGACTACCTGGTCTATTCCGATGAAGTGCTGAACAACGTGCTGGAATCCTACCCCATCGGCCTGCTGCTCAGCGGCATCGCCCTGACGGCCCTGGTGTTGAGCCTTGCCTTGCGCAAGCCGTTCAAGGCCGCGATCAATGCTCCACTGCCGACTTTTCGTACACGTATCGCCACCTTCGCTGGCCTGTTGCTGGTAGCAGGTCTGAGCCTGCAACTGCTTGACCAGGATGGCCCGCGTGGCCAGGGCGGCAACGCCTATCAGCATGAACTGGCAAGCAACGGCCCGTATCAGTTCTTCGCCGCGTTCCGTAACAACGAGCTGGACTACCAGCAGTTTTACGCGAGCCTGCCCGCCGACGTGGTGGCCAAACAATTGCGCAACGAGCTGGCAGAACCCAACGCGACCTTTGTTGGCCAGGACCCGCTGGATATTCGCCGCAACATCGACAACCCCGGCACTGCGCGCCAGCCCAACATTGTGCTGGTCACCATCGAAAGCCTGAGCGGCAAGTACCTGGGCAGCAACGGTGATGGCCGCAACCTGACGCCAAACCTTGATCAGCTGCGCAAAGAGAGCCTGTACTTCAATAACTTCTATGCCACCGGCACTCGTACCGACCGTGGTCTGGAAGCCATTACCCTGGCCATTCCACCCACGCCGGGCCGCTCGATCGTCAAGCGCATCGGCCGTGAAAGCGGCTTCGCCAGCCTGGGCCAGCAACTTAACGCCGTGGGTTATGACAGCGTGTTCGTGTATGGCGGCCGCGGTTACTTCGACAACATGAACGCGTTCTTCAGCGGCAACGGCTACCGTGTCGTCGACCAGAGCAGCGTGAATGAAGCCGATATCCACTTCAAAAACGCCTGGGGCATGGCTGACGAAGACCTGTACCGCGAAACGCTGAAGCTGGCCGATGCCAACTATGCGCAACAAAAGCCGTTCCTGCTGCAGTTGATGACCACCTCCAATCACCGTCCGTACACCTACCCTGAAGGCCGCATCGACATCAAGTCGGGTAACGGTCGCGACGGCGCGGTGAAATACACCGACTACGCCATCGGTCAATTCCTCAAGGATGCGCGTAACAAGCCGTGGTTCGACAACACGATCTTTGTGTTCGTGGCAGACCACACCGCAGGCAGTGCCGGCAAAGAAGACTTGCCGATCACCAACTATCAGATCCCGCTGTTTATTTATGCGCCAAAATTGATCGAAGCCCGTGAGGAGTCGCAACTGGCCAGCCAGATCGACCTTGCGCCGACCTTGCTCGGCCTGTTGAACCTGGATTACCAGTCGACGTTCTTCGGTCGCAACCTGCTGCAGGACAACCCGCTTGCGCCGCGCGTAGTGGTGGGCAACTACCAGCACCTGGGCCTGTTTGACGGCAAAGACCTGGCGATTCTCAGCCCGCGTCAGGGCCTGCGCCGACACGACGAAGCGTTGACTGCCAGCATTGAGTCCCGCGCACCGGCGACCGATCCGTTGGTTGAACGGGCGATCACCTACTACCAGGCCGCCAGCCATGGCTATAAGCAACAACTGTTGGGCTGGAAGCCGTTGAAATTGGCGCCGGTACAGACAGCAGCGAAGTAAGGCCGCTCCACAGGTAAATCGAGGTCGAACAAGCACAAAAAAGCCCCGCCTGATTACTCAGGCGGGGCTTTTGCGTATCGGGGTAAGGCTGGCTGTCGGGTAAGAGACGGCCATTGCTGACCGTCCCTCCCCTAAGAACTGTACGTGCGAGTTTCCCCGCATACAGCTCAAGCCTTTGTAAGCCCCTTCTCAATTGAAAGAGCCGGTGCCGTACTGTGTAACTGTCGATGACAATTGGGATGCAGCAACACCAGATTGTCCAGCTCGTCTCCTCCGCCCTTGTGCCGCTCGACGACATGGTGAATGTTCCATCCTGTCTCGAACGTGATCAACTGCTTGCACATCGGGCATCGCTTGCTCTGGCCAAGCCATAGCGTCAGCGTCTTCCGTTTCCCCTCATCCGAACTTCGCCATGCATATTCCAGCCGTTGCTCGAAGTACATCTCGTCCTCTGGGGCGTATGGGTTAGCCTCCGCCTTGATCTTGGTATGCCGTTTGATCGGCGTATCGCTGGCGTACAACAAGTGGAGCAGTTTGCCGCTGGGGTGTAGCCCGGAGAATACCCAACTGCGTGTTCCCACGCGCTTGAAGTACTTTTCCTTGATCCAGCGTTTGCAGCGATTCAGATGTCGCCGCCTGCACCATCGCCATAACAATTTCCAGATCCTGTAATCCACATAATTGAAGGTCTGCTTGGCAACTACTGGCCGGTGATAGTTGGCCCAACCCCTAATGACGGGGTTGATCTTGTCTATCAGTAAGCTGGCCGGCAGTGTCTTGTTCCCATCAATCAGCGCCTTAACCTTGACCAGAAATGCCTTCACGTTCTTGTGGGCTGGCTTTATCAGCAGCTTGTCACCGTACTTGCGAACATTCTGACCGAGGAAATCGAACCCATCCGATACATGCGTGAACAGCGTTTTCTCCGCCGCAAGGCTCAACCCACGCTCGGCCATAAAGGCTTCGACGACAGGTTTAACCTCGTTCTCCAGCAACTCCTTCGAGATGCCAGTGATGACGAAATCGTCCGCATACCGCACGTAGTTGACCTTGGTCTTGTAGCTGGCTTTGGTATTGCGCTGCCCGAATCGAGATTCGAGCTCCTTTTCCAGTCCATCAAGGGCCAAGTTGGCCAATACGGGAGAGATAATGCCTCCTTGCGGAGTGCCCGCCCCGGTTGGGCTCAATCGGCCGGATTCCATATATCCCGCCTTCAGCCACCTCCTTAGAACCACCTTGTCCATCGGGACGTTGATGATCAGCCAGTCGTGACTGATGTTGTCGAAACACCCCTTGATGTCGCCCTCCATGACCCACTGCGCAGAGTGCTTACGACCGAGATTGACGAACAATTGCTCGATTGCATCTGCCGTGGAGCGATGAGGACGAAAGCCATAGGAGTTTCGGTCGGCTGTGGTCTCGGACACCGGTTCGAGGGCAAGCAGGTATAACGCCTGCATTGCTCGATCCAACATCGTCGGAATCCCCAGCGGTCTGCGCTGGCCATTTGCCTTGGGAATGTAAACCCGCCGCAGTGGTCGGGGCTTGTAGCCCCTGCGCTCTAACCGAAAAACTGCCTTCCATTTGCTTTCAGGCGTACTCCAGGTTTCCCCATCGACGCCGGGAGTCCTGCGACCCCGGTTTTCAGTGACCCGTTTGACTGCCAATGTCTTGGCTGCAAACGAGCGAACCAGCATCCGCTGCAAGGTTTTCACCTGCCGCCATTGCCGATTCTTGGCTGCCTTCGCGATCCGTACCTGTAGCCCTCGCACCTGTCGATGACCTGTTTCCCAGTCTATCGAATGCCAACTGGTGGCCAGATGGGAGGACGCAGGTACTTCTATTTCAGACGCACTCATCTTGCTTTTCCTCCAGAGAAGATTTCCCTAGAGGGCAGCAGACGCACGTCGCCCTTGTGGGGGAGTGAGTGCACTGCCCCGCAAGGGATTTCTATAAATTAGACGCAGCCGGTCAGACCGACACACGCCTGTTCTTGATGGCTTTACAAGCCTTCTCGCGATCAAAGACCAGTCGGAAGTCAGCACCGTTTCCAGTCAGGGCAGAGCCCTTATCCAACCCCATTACAGGGAGGCATTCGCTTTTTCCGACATCCTCTACCCGCATTTTCAACAGTCTTCCTCACGGTCGACCTGCCTTGCCATACAGGCCAATGGCGAAAATACGGGCTTACCGAGTTCCATAACCGTCACAAGGATGGGTTAGGCCCTGCCTATTCACCGATGACTCAATGTCAGCGTGCCCCCAGATGTAAAAGGAGCAACCAGTCATGCACCATTTTGGTCAAAGCCTATCAGCAACTTTGGCTCCATGCGGTTGACGGTGTTTATCAGCAGTTCACTTACGTTGGCCATACCAACCAGCCTAGCGTCTCACCCGCGTGTTGCTCGCAGGATCTGCATGGCACCTCACGGTAACCAAACACCACAGAATCATGGGACTACATTGTCAGGAAGCTTCGCACCCCGCCGTTACCAGCGACGCACTATCCCTAGGCTACTTTTGGCTGAACAAAAGGTCTCGCGCCCCTCTACCTTGCGGTTTCCGGGTGAGACAATGACAGCTATGGCTTGCGCCCTATAGATAGGAGCAGGCCAGCTCTTTGGACACGATTTCCCATACCTCCCTCGCAGTATTTCAAAATCTGCAAGCTCAGTACGCATATCGTTCTGATGATTTCCTGAGAGAAAATCACGATATATAGGCGACATTGCGCCGAATTCTAAGCACCTTGTGGGTGCCGGAAATCCGGGTTTTGACGCCCGGACTTCGGGTTTTTTAAGCTGTTTCTGCGGGAAAGTGATCACCGGTTCAACCGGTGATCACCTAAGATGTAGCCCGCTAGGTGCTTCTACCTATAGCGACTCTCGTCGCACTACATCATGCCGCCCATACCACCCATGCCGCCCATGTCTGGCATACCGCCGCCAGCTGCCTTGTCGTCCTGGATCTCAGCGATCATCGCCTCAGTGGTGATCATCAGGCTGGCAATCGACGAAGCCGCTTGCAGAGCCGAACGAGTCACTTTAGCCGGGTCAAGGATACCCATTTCGATCATGTCGCCGTATTCGCCAGTGGCTGCGTTGTAACCGTAGTTACCCGAACCCTGCTTCACTTTGTCGACAACTACGCTTGGCTCGTCACCGGAGTTGGCAACGATCTGGCGCAGAGGTGCTTCAACAGCACGACGCAGCAATGCGATACCAACGTTCTGATCAGCGTTGTCGCCTTTCAGGTCAGCAATGGCCTGCAGAGCGCGAACCAGTGCCACGCCACCGCCAGGTACCACGCCTTCTTCAACGGCTGCACGAGTTGCGTGCAGGGCGTCTTCAACGCGGGCTTTCTTCTCTTTCATTTCTACTTCGGAACCAGCGCCAACCTTGATTACTGCAACGCCGCCAGACAGCTTGGCCAGACGCTCTTGCAGTTTTTCACGGTCGTAGTCCGAAGTGGTGTCAGCTACCTGGGCACGGATCTGAGTCACGCGAGCCTGGATATCAGCTTCAACACCGGCACCGTCGATAACAGTGGTGTTTTCTTTGGTCACGGTGACGCGTTTGGCATTACCCAGGTGTTCCAGGGTAGCGCTTTCCAGGCTCAGACCGATCTCTTCGGAGATAACGGTACCGCCAGTCAGAACAGCGATGTCCTGCAGCATTGCCTTGCGACGATCGCCAAAACCAGGTGCTTTGACAGCAACTACTTTCACGATACCGCGCATGTTGTTCACAACCAGAGTCGCCAGGGCTTCGCCTTCAACGTCTTCGGATACGATCAGCAGTGGGCGACCGGCCTTGGCAACAGCTTCCAGAACTGGCAGCAGTTCACGGATGTTGGAGATCTTTTTGTCGACCAGAAGGATCAGCGGACCGTCGAGCTCGGCAGTCATGGTTTCTGGTTTGTTGACGAAGTACGGGGACAGGTAGCCGCGATCGAACTGCATGCCTTCAACAACCGACAGTTCGTTTTCCAGGCCCGAGCCTTCTTCAACGGTGATCACGCCTTCTTTACCGACTTTTTCCATGGCTTCGGCAATGATGTCGCCGATGGAGCTGTCGGAGTTGGCAGAGATGGTACCTACCTGAGCGATGGCCTTGCTGTCAGCGCATGGCTTGGCCAGCGATTTCAGCTCTTTGACAATGGCGATGGTCGCCTTGTCGATGCCGCGTTTCAGGTCCATCGGGTTCATGCCGGCAGCGACGGCTTTCAGGCCTTCGTTGACGATCGACTGAGCCAGAACGGTTGCAGTGGTAGTACCGTCACCAGCGTCATCGTTGGCACGGGAGGCAACGTCTTTAACCAGCTGCGCGCCCATGTTTTCGAAACGGTCTTTCAGTTCGATTTCTTTGGCGACGGAAACGCCGTCCTTGGTGATGGTCGGAGCGCCGAAGCTCTTCTCGATGATCACGTTACGGCCTTTAGGGCCCAGGGTCGCTTTTACTGCGTCAGCCAGGACGTTTACACCGGCCAGCATTTTTTTACGGGCGGAGTCGCCGAATTTAACTTCTTTAGCAGCCATGTTCGTTCTTCCTTAAATACTTTGTAGTAACGGGAAAAGGAGCGGGAAATCAGCCTTCGATAACAGCGAGAATCTCGTTCTCAGCCATAACCAGCAGGTCTTCGCCGTCGACTTTCACAGTGTTGCTGCCGGAGTAAGGGCCGAACACAACCTTGTCACCCACTTTCACAGCCAGCGCACGCACTTCACCGTTGTCCAGAACGCGGCCAGTGCCTACAGCGAGAATCTCACCGCTGTTGGCTTTTTCGGCAGCGGAACCCGGCAGAACGATACCGCCAGCGGTTTTCTTTTCTTCTTCGCTGCGACGGATTACGACGCGGTCATGCAGAGGACGAAGCTTCATTGTCGATCTCTCCTAATTGTGGTGTTCATCGGCCGGTGTCAATACCGGCTGGGTTTGCAAGTCCGGAAATGCCGGGTGCGATTCGCTGAGGGGATAGTGCTGTTGCCAGTAAAACCCTGCGGTGTCCGTTACATAAGGGCGCATCCACTTATTACAAGGGCGCACCCATGAAATTTTTAACCTTGTGTGCTGCCGAAAACAAACACGGCACCCAAGGTGCCGTGTTGATAACGCCAAACGCCTTATTTGTCGCGGTGCTCGAACTCGCCTTCGATAACATTGGGCTCACGCCCCAGGGGCTGGTGGTTTGCAGGACGATTGGCGGCTGCAAAATCATCGGCAAATGCACGCTGGCGAATGGCCTGTTCTTCTGCACGCTTGCGCAGACGATTGACCAGGAACCGGCGAACCGGCGGGAACAGCAACAGCAGGCCGGCTGCATCGCTGATAAAACCTGGCAGTACCAGCAAGCCGCCACCCAGCGCCAGCATCAGGCCTTCAAGCATTTGCTGGGCTGGCAGCTCGCCGCGATTAAGGCTTTCACGCGCCCGCAGCGCCGTGGCCAGGCCTGCGACGCGAACCACCAGAACACCCAGCATGGAGCCGGCAATGATCAGCAGCAACGCAGGGAAAAACCCGATAGCGGTGCTGACCTTGAAAAAGACATACAGCTCTAGCACTGGAAACAACAGAAAGAGCAATAGAAAAGCACGCATCAAATGATTCCTCTCCGGAAGAATATCTTCCAACCCATCTTAGATGACGGCGTGCCTCTCCAAATTCAAGGCTATGCCGTCTGTTTTTTCGGCCACTCACTTGCCCGAGCCAGTAAAACCAGAGCTTCGCGCACCTGTGTCGAAGTGTTGCAAGGCTCTGGAAAGCCCAGCCAGTAGAGGCCTTCACCTATACGCAAATGCATGCCTTCGCTGTCGATGCCCACCAGCTTAGCTGGCTGTGTTTGCGGTAACCCGGTCAATTTGACGTAGTGCTCGATGGCATTGGCATGGTCGTCATTCATATGTTCGACCATGCGCAGCTCGACTTGCCCGGCAAAGGGGTTGACCAGCGTGACCTGATCCAGCCAGTGGATGGCTCCAAACCCCCCTATATAACGGTGGCGAACCGGGTTAAGCACCCAAAAATCAAAATCATGGGCGGTGTCATAGCCCCTGGCCTCAGGGAAGTAGCGGTAGTAACGCTCGGCTGCGGCTTCGATCGCGCTGGCCTCGGTCAACTGCTCGGCTTCGGCCAGGTACGTCAGGCGCCCAACAGCCTGGACATCCTCTGCTCCACGCTCTGCGACCATCAAGGAGCACTTGGGGTCCTTGCGCAGATTATGGGTGTGCTGGGCAATACGGCTGATCAAAATCAGTGGCCGCCCTTGGTCGTCCAGGCAATAAGGCACCACGGAGCCGAAAGGAAAGCCCGGCATGGCCTTGGACTGAGTGGACAAGGCGCCACGGTATTCCTTGAGCAGTAGTTCTCGGGCATGCTTGGCAGCTTCAACGCTCAACTTATGACTCCTTAATAAAAAATCCGTCGATAACGGTCGAGATCAGGGCACTCATGCAACTAAAAGACAAAGTAATCATTATCACTGGCGGCTGCCAAGGGCTGGGGCGCGCCATGGCTGAGTATCTGGCGGCCAAGGGCGCCAAACTGGCATTGGTGGATCTCAATCCGGAAAAACTCGAATTGGCGGTCGCGGCCTGTCAGGCACAGGGTGTAGAAGCCCGCGCCTACCTGTGCAACGTCGCTGACGAAGAACAGGTTACGCAAACCGTTGCCCAAATTGCAGAAGATTTTGGCGCGATCAATGGCCTGGTCAACAATGCTGGCATTTTGCGCGACGGCTTGTTGATCAAGGTCAAGGACGGGGTGATGACCAAGATGAGCCTGGCGCAATGGCAGGCAGTGATCGACGTCAACCTGACCGGCGTTTTCCTGTGTACCCGTGAGGTGGCGGCGAAAATGATCGAGTTGAACAGCCAGGGCGCGATTATCAACATCTCGTCGATCTCGCGCGCCGGCAACGTCGGGCAGACCAACTACTCGGCAGCCAAGGCCGGGGTAGCTGCGGCAACCGTGACCTGGGCCAAGGAGCTGTCGCGCTATGGCATTCGCGTTGCCGGGATTGCACCGGGCTTTATCGAAACCGAAATGACCCTGGGCATGAAACCCGAAGCCCTCGAAAAAATGACGTCCGGCATACCGCTCAAACGCATGGGCAAAGTCGAAGAAATCGCCCACTCGGCGGCGTACATTTTCGAGAACGACTACTACACCGGGCGCATTCTGGAGCTCGATGGCGGGCTGCGGATTTAAACCAAGACCCTGTAGCCGCTGCCGCAGGCTGCAATGGGCAGTGCAGCGGCTACAGATTGGTGTGAACGTTTACCAGGTCACACCAAACCCTACTGTGTAGCGGGTTTTGTTGAGAGCATTGTCTGAGCCGCTTGAGCTGCCAATCAGGTCTTTTTCTGCCTTGAGGTTGAGCGATGCCCACTCCGTCACCTTGTAACGCAGCCCGATCTCAGAATCGAGGTTGTAGTCCGCCCCCCCCTCCAGTGACTTGCCCAACTCACCATTGGTGAAGATGGACACGGTTTTGCCCATCAGGTAACGGTTGTAATCCCACTTCACTGCCAGCGAGTAGAAATTGTCTTTCTTGCCGTCAGAGTATTCATAGTCGGTACGGTTCAGCAGTGAACCCAGCGAGAACGCACCCAGTTCGTCATCCCAAAACTGGTAGCCCGGGCCCGTACCCACCGTGCGCTGGCGGGAAATGTCTTCCACCCTGTCGCGGTTGTAGGTCAGGCGGCCCTGCCAGTACCACTTTTCATCGATGAAGTGATCAAGCGCGTACTCGGCGGTCCAGTTGTCGGCGGTTACCACATCGTTCTGAAACTCGCGGTTGTATTCGCCTTCTGCGTGATGACGCCATGCCCCGTGACGGGCGGTGGTCTTGAAGTCGATGTCGTAGTCATCGGTGTCCTTGTCCGCCCGTTTGTAGTCCAGCGCCACATCGACGTTGCCTTTCCAGACCAGGTCTTCAATCACGGGTTTGGGCTTGATGATCTGCTGAATACTGGCCAGCGCGACTGTCTTCGGCGTCTCGCCATTGGCCAGGGTTACGCTGCCGTCTTCGGCCGCGAGCAAGGACTTGGCCTTTTCGCCGGTATAGGCATCTTGCTTGACCAGCAGCTCCTGATCACTCTCCAGTGTTTTGACCTGCTTCCAGTCAATGGGAACGTTACCCGCGTATTCGGTCTGGATCAGCAACTTGCCGCCATCGAATACTTTGATCTTGCCGCTCAGACGGTCGCCGTTTTTCAACCACACGGTATCGGCAAGCAAAGGCGAAGAGGCACTAAAGACAGCAAGGCATAACAGGGTTCTGGACAACATAAGCGGACGAGGAACTCAGGAGTACGAAAGATTGCCGGCATTATCCTGTTGGACACGCCCTTGAGGAAGAAAGACCGACTCATTGTGTTGGAGTTCCCTCTATAGTTCAGTTCAAACTTCAGCCCTTTGATCAGAAGTACACCGTGAGCACACCGACCGCCCCTCCTCAAACCCCGGCCGAGATTCGTCGAACGGCGCTGTATTCAACCTTGATGATGGTGCCCGCCGGTTATGTGGTGTCTTACGGCCAGCTTGCCGAACTGGCCGGGCTGGGTCGGGCGGCACGCTGGGTTGGGCGAACGCTCGGCCAGCTCCCCGAAGGCACACGCCTGCCCTGGCACCGGGTACTCGCCGCTGGCGGGCGCATCAGCTTGCCGGCAGGCAGCCCGTCCGGTGACGAACAGCGTGCGCGTTTGCGCGCCGAAGGCATCAGCATCATGAATAATCGCGTGGATATACAACGCCATGGCTGGCGCCCGATAGAGCACTGCGGTTAGAGTGCGCCCTTTGTTTCCGCAACCAGAGGCAGACTCCAGTCCATGCCCCGTAAAACCTGGCGCGAAGCGCTAGCTGCCTATTCCAGCCCCTCCACCCTTGTGCTGTTGCTGCTCGGTTTTGCTGCCGGCCTGCCGTACATGCTGGTGTTCTCAACGCTTTCCGTCTGGTTGCGCGAAGCCGGTGTGGCTCGTGAAACCATCGGCTATGCAAGCCTGATCGGGTTGGCCTACGCCTTTAAATGGGTGTGGTCCCCGCTACTGGACCAATGGCGTTTGCCGCTGCTCGGAAAACTGGGCAGGCGTCGCTCATGGCTGGTGCTGTCACAGTCGCTGGTGATCCTGGGCCTGATCGGCATGGGCTTTTGTGACCCGCAAAAACACCTTTCCTGGCTGATAGCCATCGCGGTTGTCGTGTCCTTCGCCTCGGCGACCCAGGACATTGCCGTAGACGCCTATCGCCTGGAAATCGCAGAAGACAACCGCCAGGCCGCGCTCGCCGCCAGTTACATGTCCGGGTATCGCGTGGCGGCCCTGCTGGCCACCGCTGGCGCCCTGTTCTTTGCCGAGGGTTTCGGCTCTACGGGCTTCAACTACAAGCACTCGGCCTGGACCGGCACCTACGTGCTGTTCGGCTTGCTGATGGTGCCCGCGCTGCTCACCACCCTGTTCATGCGCGAACCGCCAGTGCCTTTGCGCACCCAGTTGTCGGCCGGGCGCTACAGCTTCGGTCATCAATTGGCGTCTGTTTTCGTACTGATTGTGCTGCTGGTTTCAGTCCCTGCCATGTTCACTCAGCTCTACAACACCGATTTTGCAGGTGTGCTGTTTGAAGGCATCAGCCCGATGAACCTGGTAATGGAAGATCGGGCCTTTCTGCGGGCGATCCTGTACACCCTGCTGACGGTGCTCTGCCTGTCGTCTATCGGACGACGCGGGCTGGCTCCGGTGCTCACACCGGTAAACGACTTTATCGTGCGCTATCGCTGGCAAGCCCTGCTGTTGCTCGGCCTGATCGCCACCTATCGCATGTCGGACACAGTCATGGGCGTGATGGCCAACGTGTTCTATATCGACCAGGGCTTCACCAAGGATCAGATCGCCGGTGTCAGCAAGATTTTCGGTCTGATCATGACCCTCGTCGGCGCCGGCATGGGCGGCCTGTTGATTGTGCGCTTCGGTATTTTGCCGATCCTGCTGATTGGCGGTGCAGCATCGGCAGGCACCAATCTGCTGTTCATGTTGCTGGCCGACATGGGCCCGAACATGGAGATGCTGGTCGTCACGATTTCACTCGACAACTTCAGTTCCGGCCTCGCCACCTCGGCGTTCGTGGCCTACCTGTCCAGCCTGACCAACCTCAAGTTTTCCGCCACCCAATACGCCCTGCTCAGCTCCATCATGTTGCTGCTGCCACGTTTGATGGGCGGCTACTCGGGGGTCCTGGTCGAGAAGTATGGTTATCACCAGTTCTTCATCATCACTGCACTGATGGGCATTCCGACGCTGCTGCTGATCAGCCTGCACTGGTACCAGGAAACCCGCCGGGCGCGCCAGAAACCTGCTGTCGTCCTCGAAAAACACCCGTAAATACACGGGGGAGCCCCTCTCCCCCGCCCACCCTGTACGCAAGCACGTCACGCCCGTACAATGCCCAGTCATTTCTAGTCATCAGCACGGCAACGACTAACCATGCGCACCAGTCAATATTTGCTCGCCACACAGAAAGAAACGCCTTCAGATGCGGTCGTTATCAGCCACCAGCTGATGCTGCGCGCAGGCATGATTCGCAAACTTGCTTCCGGCCTGTACACCTGGCTGCCCATGGGCCTGCGGATCATGCGCAAGGCCGAAGCCATCGTTCGCGAAGAAATGAACGCTGCTGGCGCTCTGGAAGTGCTGATGCCGAGCATCCAGCCGGCTGAGCTGTGGCAGGAGTCCGGGCGCTGGGAAGAATACGGCGCCGAACTGTTGCGCCTGAAAGATCGTCATGGTCGCGAGTTCTGCGTAGGCCCGACCCACGAAGAAGTCATCACCGATCTGTGCCGCAACGAGCTGAACAGCTACAAGCAGTTGCCGATCAACCTGTACCAGATCCAGACCAAATTCCGTGACGAAACACGCCCGCGCTTCGGTTTGATGCGCGGCCGCGAGTTCATCATGAAGGACGCCTACTCGTTCCACGTAGACAACGCTTCGCTGCAGGTCACCTATGACCGCATGCACCAGGCCTACTGCAATGTATTCACCCGCCTGGGCCTGAACTTCCGTCCGGTTGAAGCAGACAACGGCTCCATCGGCGGTGCCGGCTCCCACGAGTTCCACGTACTGGCCGAGTCCGGCGAAGACGACATCGTGTTCAGCAATGGTTCCGACTACGCGGCCAACATCGAAAAAGCCGAAGCCGTTCCTGTCGAAACCTCGCGTCCTGCTGCCACCCTGGAGCTGCGCCTGGTCGACACGCCAGATGCCAAAACCATCGCGCAGCTGGTCGAAAACTATGACCTGCCCATCGAAAAAACCGTCAAGACCCTGATCGTTCATGCCGCTGAAGAAGGCAAGCTGATCGCACTGGTCATCCGCGGCGATCACGAACTGAACGAAATCAAGGCCGGCAACCATCCGTTGGTGGCAAGCCCGCTGACCATGGCTTCGGACGCAGAACTGCGTGACGCCATCGGCGCAGGCGCAGGCTCCCTGGGCCCGCTGAACCTGCCGCTGCCGTGCATCATTGACCGTTCAGTCGAGCTGATGAGCGACTTCGGCGTGGGTGCCAACATCGACGACAAGCACTACTTCGGCGTGAACTGGGAACGCGACCTGCCAGTACCGACCGTTGCCGACCTGCGCAACGTGGTTGCCGGCGACCCGAGCCCGGATGGCAAAGGCACGCTGGAAATCAAGCGCGGCATCGAAGTCGGCCACATCTTCCAGCTGGGCACCAAGTACAGCGAAGCGATGAAGTGCCAGGTGCTGGGCGAAAACGGCAAGCCGGTCACCCTGGCAATGGGCTGCTACGGCATTGGTGTTTCCCGCGTTGTAGCGGCGGCCATCGAGCAGAGCAACGACGAGCGCGGCATTATCTGGAGCGATGCCCTGGCACCTTTCCAGGTAGCACTGGTTCCCCTGCGCTACGAAACCGAAGCGGTTCGCGAAGCCACTGACAACCTCTACGCGCAACTGACGGCAGCGGGTTTTGAAGTACTGCTGGACGATCGCGACAAGAAAACCAGCCCCGGCATCAAGTTCGCCGACATGGAACTGATCGGCATCCCTCACCGGATCGTGGTCAGCGACCGTGGCCTCGCAGAAGGCAACCTGGAGTACAAGAGCCGCACCGAAGCAGAGCCGCAAGCCCTGCCCGTTGCTGACGTACTTGCTTTCCTTCAGGCGCGTATCCGTCGCTGAAACCAGATAGAGACGCCATGTTCACTCGAAACACCTTAACCCTCGGGGGCGCCGCCATGTGCGGCGCCCTGCTGCTGAGCGGCTGCGCCAATCATATGTCGCAACGCAGCGAGCACGAGGAGCGCATCGAGCGAAAGCTGCTCGCCCACAGCCTCCAGATCGATGTTGGCTCGCCAGCAGTGCTTGAGTTGCCGCAACGCCGTGTGCGCATCAATGAACAAAAGACCTTTGAGGTCACCGAGTTCGATGTCACACGGCATTACGACCGCTATACCCCTTACCAGCCCTGGCGCGAAATCTATGAGATCCCGCTGGGTACGGTGGCAATCGTGGCCGGGGTGGGCGCCAATGTGCTTAACGTCTTCATGTTCGGGCAGCTGCCTGACAGCGTGACCAAGGACTGGATCAACTACGGCTTCGCGGGTGTAAACCCGGCGATGAACGTGCAGTCCCACGGCCGCGCCGAGCAGAACCTGGCAGGCATTGATGATATCCAGCGCGACAAGCGCCTGGAGTATTCAAGCCTGCCATGGGCCGAGCGCCCGGTTGTGGTCAAGGCCGGCAAGCAGAGCCATGAGCTGACAACCGACCGCAACGGCGTCCTGCGACTGAACCTGCTGGACAGCCCTTTTGCCGAGCAAGATCTCAACCACATCGGCAAACTGAGCATTACTGTTGAAGACGCCCAGGACGAAACCCATTCGGACTCGACCCTGTCGATCAGCAGCAGCCTGCGCGGCAAGTTGCTTGAAGCGCATAACCTGATCTACGACGACCTGGAGGGTGACGATGTCAACCAATGGGTACATCGGGTCAAGCGCTTGTCAGAACTGGGGCTGGAAGAAGAAGCCAGTGAACTGGAACAAAGCCTGATTGAACTCACACGCAACGACCCCGAGCTACAACGTGAATTCCTGCAGTCTCTGACTAAAAATGCCGGGCGACTGGTGGCGGACCCCGGGGTTAGCTGACGTAACCCTGACTTGTAGGGGCGGTGGTACGACGATTCGACTTGCTCGCGATGATATCGCTGCGGCTTGCCTGTCAGACTGCAGCGCCTGCAAGCCCGCTCCCACAAAGGGCAGGTCCGCTTACCCCTTGAACAACTCCAACTGTTCAAAACCACTGTTCAAATCCTGCAAACGCACGCCAAGCCCAAGCAATCGAACGGGCCTGGCGCCGCGTGCAAACGCCTGACTCAATAAGCTCTGATAGCTCTCAAGGTCACGACCCGCACCGGATTGCTCCAGCGTGGTTTGGGTAAAGTCGTGAAACTTCACTTTGACGAACGGCTTGCCGGGCCGGTAGCTGCTGTCGATGCGCGCAATGCGCCCGTTAAGGGTATCGAGCAACGCCGGGAGTTTTTCCAGGCAACTGGCCAGATCGGGCAAATCCGTGTCGTAGGTGTTTTCTACACTCACCGACTGACGCCGACTGTCGCTCTGTACCAAACGCTCATCAATCCCGCGCGCCAACCCCCAAAGCCGCTCACCGAAGCTGCCAAACTCACGTACTAATGCCAGCTTGTTCCAGTCACGCAACTGAAGACAGGTTTCGATACCCAGACGCCCAAGCTTGTCTGCCGTGACCTTCCCCACCCCGTGCAACTTGTTGACCGGCAACGCCGACACAAAGTCTTCGACCTGATCCGGGGTAATGACGAACAGCCCATTGGGTTTTTTCCAGTCGCTGGCGATCTTGGCCAGGAACTTGTTAGGTGCTACACCCGCCGATACGGTGATGTGCAACTGATTGGAGACCCGGCGCCGGATCTCCTGGGCAATGCGCGTGGCGCTGCCGGAAAAATGCGGGCTATCCGATACATCCAAAAAGGCCTCGTCCAACGACAGAGGCTCAATCAGTTCGGTGTAATCACGCAAAATGCCGTGAATCTCTCTGGACGCCTCTTTATAGGCATCCATCCTGCCGTTGACGATGATCAGGTCCGGACACAGCTTGAGCGCATGCCGGGAAGACATCGCCGAACGCACACCATAGGCTCGCGCTTCGTAGTTACAGGTAGCGATAACACCACGATGATCCGCCGACCCTCCTACAGCCATCGGCTTGTTGGTCAGGCTCGGGTCATCGCGCATCTCAATAGCGGCATAGAAACAATCACAATCGACGTGGATGATTTTGCGCTGCGTCATGTAAGGCGACGTTCTTAAAGGAAGTAGGCAATGCGGATCGCCAGTATGTCACTGCGAACTGTATATAGCACCAGTAGTCGTGATTCTGCCCGACAGACGCTGAGATTTTCGATGTTGAATTTGTTTTCTCAATCGAATCAACCACCCTAATAGAGCCACACCCCTTGTGCCATATGGCCTGCAGCCCTTTCAATAACCAATTTTTTGATCTAACCAATTGAACCAGAACACTTTTTTCTAAATTAACGTTTGACAGCCCAGCGTATCGCTGTAGAATCCACCCCACAGACGCGGGATGGAGCAGTCTGGTAGCTCGTCGGGCTCATAACCCGAAGGTCGTCGGTTCAAATCCGGCTCCCGCAACCAAACATCGAAAAAGGCTACTCGAAAGAGTGGCCTTTTTTGTGCGCGTCTATTTTGTGCCCTGCCAAGCCAGGTACCTCGCACCTGCGAGAGCTGACTTGCCAGCAATACAGGCACCACCATCCTCCAGCCAGTTCCCGCAACCAATTAGCATCTGCATCCATAATTCAGCTGTTTCGATCTAATTTGCTGCATTTACGCATTAAAGGTTGACTCCCTACCGCATCACTGTAGAGTGCGCTCCACAGACGCGGGATGGAGCAGTCTGGTAGCTCGTCGGGCTCATAACCCGAAGGTCGTCGGTTCAAATCCGGCTCCCGCAACCAAACATTAAAAGGCTGCTCGAAAGAGTGGCCTTTTTTGTGCCCGGGTGTTTTTGCCCTCCCCTCATCATTGGGAAGCGCGGAATTAAAAACCGGGTATTTCAATCGCTTACGACATTTAAGGGTTGACACCTCAGCGGTTCGCTGTAGAATCCACCCCACAGACGCGGGATGGAGCAGTCTGGTAGCTCGTCGGGCTCATAACCCGAAGGTCGTCGGTTCAAATCCGGCTCCCGCAACCAAACATCGAAAAAGGCTACTCGAAAGAGTGGCCTTTTTTGTGCGCGCTCGAAAAGTCTGCCCCAAGCGTTTATTGACATTAAACGTCATATTTCTGAAAGTCCCTTCGTCTATGCTGTGCGACAGCAATATTTATCTTTTTCCCAGAGGCCAAACCTGAACCTCAGGCAAACAAGTGAAATATTTAGAAATATTTTGACCAAAAGGATTGGTAACTTGAGCCTATGCCTCCATCCTATCGCGCACGATCCACGAGGTGATTGATGCCCGATAACTCGCCAGAACTTAAAGAAGCCGTTACAGCAGCCCACCCGATTGCCGCGACCCGTTTGCGCTGGCTGGATTTGTTGAGCAAGTATCGCCAACCCATTGGCCTGGCACTCACGCTGCTGCTGTTTGCGATAGCGCTGATTGCGTGTCGCCACCTGCTTAGCGAACTTGATCTGTACGCCCTGCACGACTCAATCCTGGAAGTCCCCAAGCCCGCCCTCCTCGGCGCCGTGGCTGCGACTGCCGCAGGCTTTTTGATCCTGCTCGGCTATGAGTGGTCTGCCAGCCGGTATGCCGGGGTCAAGCTGCCACCCAAAACCCTGGCCCTGGGCGGCTTCACCGCCTTTGCCATCGGTAATGCCATTGGCCTGTCACTGCTCTCCGGCGGCTCTGTGCGTTATCGCCTGTATGCCCGTCATGGCGCAGGCGCATCAGAAGTTGCCCACATGACGCTGTTCGCCAGCCTGTCACTGGGCTGTGCGTTACCCCCCCTCGCAGCACTGGCGACGCTGAGCAACCTGCCCGCAGCCTCCGCAGCCCTGCACATCCCGGCTTATCTATTAGGCGCGATTGCATTCGCGGTTCTGGCGCTGTTTGGCTTGTTGGCGCTGGGCATCTATCGTCGACGCCTGGCCGAACAACCGATCCCGGACAACCTGCTGGTCAAGGCCGGGCGTCGCACGCTGCGCCTGCCAAGCCCGCGCCTGACCTTCCTGCAACTGGTGATCACTGCACTGGACGTCGCCGCCGCGGCCACCGTGCTGTATTTGCTGCTGCCTGAAGCACCGCCTTTTGGCGCCTTCATGCTGGTTTATCTGCTGGCACTGGCTGCCGGCGTACTCAGCCACGTGCCCGGCGGCGTCGGGGTCTTTGAAGCCATCTTGCTGGCCGCCTTTGCCGACAAGCTCGGCGCGGCACCACTGGCCGCCGCACTGCTGCTGTATCGCATGATCTACGTGATCCTGCCGCTGCTGATTGCCTGCCTGTTGCTGTTGATGAACGAAGCTCAACGCCTGATTCATACCCGGCAAAGCCTGCGGGTTGCCTCGGGCCTGGCCGCTCCTGTGCTGGCGGTACTGGTATTCATGTCCGGCGTGGTTCTGCTGTTTTCCGGGGCCACTCCAGAGATCGACACCCGCCTTGAGCACATTGGCTTTCTTATCCCCCATCGCCTGATTGACGCGTCGCACTTTGGCGCCAGCCTGATCGGCGTACTGTGCTTGCTGCTGGCTCAAGGCCTGCGCCGCCGCCTGTCTGCCGCCTGGATGCTGACCACGATCCTGCTGCTGGTGGGCGCCGTACTGTCCCTGCTCAAAGGCTTTGACTGGGAAGAGGCCACCATCCTGGTCCTGACTGCCAGCCTGCTCGGGCTGTTCCGCCGCTCGTTCTATCGCCCGAGCCGCCTGACCGAGCTGCCGTTTTCACCGCTGTACCTGGTGGCCAGCGTCTGTGTGCTGGGCGCCTCGATCTGGTTGCTGCTGTTCGCCTACCAGGACGTTCCTTACAGCCATCAACTGTGGTGGCAGTTCACCCTCGACTCGGACGCCCCCCGCGGCCTGCGCTCATTAATGGGTGCGGCAGTGCTGCTGGTAATCGTGTCGCTGACCTGGCTGCTGCGCACCGCGCGCCCGGTGATCCACTTGCCCGACGCCGAGGAACTGCAAAGAGCCGAGAAAATCCTTCTGGCCTCCGACCAGCCCGACGGCGGCCTGGCACTGACCGGCGACAAGGCGCTGCTGTTTCACCCGGATGACAACGCCTACCTGATGTACGCCCGCCGCGGGCGCAGCCTGGTGGCGCTGTACGACCCGATCGGCCCGCCCCAGCAACGTGCAGAGCTGATCTGGCAGTTTCGCGACCTGTGCGACACCTTCCATGCTCGCCCGGTGTTCTATCAGGTCCGCGCCGAGAACCTGCCGTTCTATATGGACATCGGCCTGACCGCGATCAAGCTTGGCGAAGAAGCCCGGGTCGACTTGCACCGCTTTGATCTCGAAGCCAAAGGCAAAGAGATGAAAGACCTGCGTTACACCTGGAACCGCGGCACCCGTGACGGCCTGTCCCTGGAGATTCATGAGCCGGGCGAAGCACCGATGGATGAGATGAAGGTGATTTCGGATGCCTGGCTCACCGGTAAAAACGTGCGCGAAAAGGGCTTCTCCCTGGGACGGTTCAGCGAGGAGTACATCAAGCACTTTCGCGTGGCGATCATTCGCTTTGAAGGCAAACCGGTGGCTTTCGCCAACCTGCTTGAGACTCACAGCCACGAGCTGTCGAGCCTCGACCTGATGCGCGCCCATCCGGACGCCCCAAAACTGACCATGGAATTCATGATGGTCGGCCTGATTCAACATTATAAAAAGCATGGATACGCGCGCTTCAGCCTGGGGATGGTACCGCTGTCCGGCCTGCAACCGCGGCGCGGGGCGCCTTTGACCCAGCGTTTGGGATCGATGTTGTTCCAGCGCGGCGAGCACCTGTACAACTTCCAGGGTTTGCGTCGCTTTAAAGACAAATTCCAGCCTGACTGGGAACCTCGTTATATGGCCGTGCCCGCCGGACTGGATCCGCTGGTCGCACTGGCTGATACCGCCGCCCTGATTGCAGGCGGCTTGACTGGATTGGTGAAACGTTAATGAAACATCGTTCCTGGCGGTTTTTGTTGCTTGCCTTGATAGTTCTGGCCGCGCTTGCCGCAGGCGGCTACTGGTTCTGGAATCGCCCCGCCCCAGAACCGACGATAGAGCACCTGAGCCAAACCGATGGCTCAACCCTGACCAAAGTCACTCCCGGTCAGAAAACCCGGGCCCGGGTAGTGATCGCCACCCCGGCCGAAGAAGCGCTCAACGACAAACAACTGCTGGCCCTGAGCCGCGGCGGCAAAGCACAACTGGTGCAGGTGATCCTGCCCAAGGACGATTGCACCCTGCAACAGCAGGCGCTGCAAAACGCGCTACAACAACTCAATGGCCCTGCAACCCTGGTCAGCGGTATCGGCCCGGGGGCAACCCTGGCATGGCGCTGGCTGGCCGAGCAAAACAACGACAAGGCACAAGCCGTGTCAGTGGGCTTCAAGCTTGAAGAACCCGGCTGCGCCCTGCCCGTCCCGAAATCAGCTGCCCACGGTAACTGGCTGGTAGCCTGGAACGACAACCCGGACGACCCAAGCGCCGCGTTCGTACGTGATCAGCCCAATGCCCAGACCAGCATCAGCGACTACGACATTCATTACCCGCAGGTACTGAGCAATGAGCTGCGCAAACTGCTGGTAGGCGATGAAAACGGCGGACTGAACATGCCGGTGGTCGAAGTGCCTGCTGGCCAGCAGAACAGCACCGTGACCCTGTTCCTCTCCGGTGACGGCGGCTGGCGCGACCTGGATCGCGACGTGGCCGGTGAAATGGCCAAGATCGGCTACCCGGTCGTGGGCATCGACATGCTGCGCTACTACTGGCAGCACAAAACACCCGAGCAGAGCGCCACCGACCTGACCGAGCTGATGCAGCACTACCGTCAAAAGTGGGGCACCCAGCGCTTTGTACTGGTCGGCTACTCGTTTGGGGCTGACGTACTGCCAGCCACCTTCAACCGCCTGCCTGAAGCCGAGCAAAAGCGCGTCGACGCAATCATGCTGCTGGCCTTTGCCCGCAGTGGCAGTTTTGAGATCCATGTTGATGGCTGGCTCGGCAAGACCGGTGCAGAAGCGGATACGGGCGAGGAAATGTCCAAGCTGCCCGCCAGCAAAGTGGTGTGCATCTACGGCGCAGAAGAAGTCGATGAAAGCGGCTGCACCGCCAGGACAGCCGTCGGCGAAAGCGTGAAACTGCCCGGAGGTCACCACTTTGACGAGAACTACCCGGCCCTGGCCCAGCGCCTGGTAGACCTGATCAAGAAGCATCAGGCTACAGCCGAGTAAACAACCCGTGGGAGCGGGCTTGCTCGCGATGCAGGCGCTGCGTTTTGCCTGGTAAACCGCAGCGCCCCAATCGCAGCAAGCCCATTCCCGCAAAAGCGCCTCTCACCTGTACAAAAAAGCCCCGACTCTTGCGAGCCGGGGCTTTTTATTTGCTGCCTGAACGAAGTTACATCTCGACCTGCGTCCCCAGTTCAATCACCCGATTGACCGGCAGCTTGAAGAACCGCAGGTTGCCGTTGGCGTTCTTGAGCATGAAGGCGAACAACCCTTCACGCCAACGCGCCATACCCACCAGCTTGGACGCGATCACCGTCTCCCGGCTAAGGAAGTAGGTGGTGCGCATCGGGCTGAAATCCAGCTCATCGAGATGGCACAGCTTGAGCGCCTCGGGCACATCCGGCTCGTCCATAAAACCGAAGTGCAAGATCACCCGGAAAAAGCCCTCGCCATAGGCGTCCACTTCGAAACGCCGTGATGCAGGCACCCGGGGCGAATCTTCGTTGACCACCGTCAGCAACACCACCTGCTCGTGCAGCACCTGGTTATGCAGCAGGTTATGCAACAGCGCGTGGGGCACGGCGTCCGGGCGTGCGGTCAGAAATACCGCCGTGCCCTGGACACGATGCGGCGGCTGCACCCGAATACTGCTGATAAACAGCGGCAGCGGCAGCGCATTTTCATCAAGACGGTCCACCAGCAGTTGCTTGCCGCGCCGCCAGGTGGTCATCAGGATAAACAGCACAATCCCCGCCAGCACCGGGAATGCCCCGCCCTGGAAGATTTTCGGTACGTTGGCGACAAAGAACAGCCCGTCCACCAGCAAAAATCCGATCAACACCGGCACGGCCAAAACAGGTGGCCACTTCCACAACAGCAACATCACCGCCGACACCAGAATACTGGTGATCAGCATGGTCCCCGTCACTGCCACGCCGTAGGCCGACGCCAGGGCACCTGAGGACTCAAAGCCCAACACCAGCAAAATAACCCCGACCATCAGCGACCAGTTCACCGCACCGATGTAGATCTGGCCTTGTTCGGCACTGGAGGTGTGCTGGATATGCATGCGCGGGATGTAACCGAGCTGAATCGCCTGACGGGTCAGGGAAAAAGCCCCCGAAATCACGGCCTGGGAGGCGATGACGGTCGCCAGAGTAGCCAGTACCACCAAAGGAATCAGCGCCCAGCTTGGCGCCAGCAGGTAGAACGGGTTACGCGCTGCCTCCGGGTTCTCCAGCAACAAGGCACCCTGGCCGAAGTAGTTCAGCACCAGCGCCGGCAGCACCAGAATGAACCAGGCACGGGCAATCGGCTTGCGCCCAAAGTGCCCCATATCGGCATACAGCGCTTCGGCACCGGTCAGCGCCAGCACCACAGCCCCCAAAATGGCCACACCCATGCCTGGGTGCGACACGAAGAAACGCACACCCCAGACCGGGTTCATCGCATTGAGCACCTCGGGGTGCTGCACAATGCCATGGACCCCGAGCACACCCAGCACCACAAACCACACCACCATGACCGGCCCGAAGAGCTTGCCGATACTGGCCGTGCCGTGGCGCTGAATCAAAAACAGCAGCACCAGCACAATCAGGGCCAGTGGCACTACCCAGCGCTCCAGCCCATCAAAAGCCAGCTCAAGCCCCTCGACCGCCGACAAGACCGAGATCGCCGGGGTAATCATGCTGTCGCCGTAAAACAGCGCAGCACCGATCAACCCCAGAATCACCAGCACCGACCGCAGCCGGGGGTAAGGCGAAGCAGCACGACGCGCCAGCGCGGTCAGAGCCATGATTCCGCCTTCGCCTTCGTTGTCGGCCCGCAAAATGAACAACACGTACTTGATCGAAACTACCCAGATCAGCGACCACAGGATCAGCGCCAAAATACCGAAGACACCGTCATGGTTGACCTGCACGCCGTACCCGCCGGAAAACACCTCTTTGAGGGTGTAAAGCGGGCTGGTACCGATATCGCCATACACCACACCGACTGCTGCAACCAGCATCCCGATTGGCTTGGCCTTTGAGTGACCGTCTTCTGCTGCCTGACTGCTTGCCTGCCCCATCAACCACCCCTGCGACCCTGGACCGCGATTCTTAATGGCTACGCTAACTTTGATCAGCAGCATGCGCTGATTTTGCGACTCTCAGACACGAAATATGGCGGATAAAAAAGCCTATTTCCGCGACGGCGCGCAGCATAGCGCAGCACTCGTCGTAAATCCCCGTATAACGCTGGTCAACTGCGTTGACCATAGCTAAAATTGCGCACTTTTTTTGATCAGAGGCGCACAAGAGTCCGTTACCGCTTTATTGAGAATCTCAACAAAGCGCCAACAGACCCAAAGCGCCCGTTCGTCGTGCAGCCTTTACGGGCATGTAACGTCACTACATACCGAGGTTCGCCATGTCCACCGTTACCACGCCAGCTGCCCCAAAGGTCGGCTTCGTTTCCCTGGGTTGCCCAAAAGCTCTGGTCGACTCCGAGCGCATCCTTACGCAGTTGCGTATGGAAGGCTACGACGTCGTCTCCACTTACCAGGACGCTGACGTCGTGGTGGTCAACACCTGCGGCTTTATCGACAGCGCCAAGGCCGAATCGCTGGAAGTGATTGGTGAAGCCATCAAGGAAAACGGCAAGGTCATCGTGACCGGCTGCATGGGCGTGGAAGAAAGCGCCATCCGCAAGGTGCACCCAAGCGTGCTTGCCGTCACCGGCCCGCAGCAGTACGAGCAAGTGGTCAACGCCGTTCACGACGCCGTGCCGCCCAACCTGAACCACAACCCGCTGATCGACCTGGTACCACCTCAAGGCGTCAAGCTGACTCCACGCCACTACGCGTACCTGAAGATCTCCGAAGGCTGTAACCACAGCTGCAGCTTCTGCATCATCCCTTCGATGCGCGGCAAGCTGGTCAGCCGTCCGGTCGGCGACGTCCTCGACGAAGCCCAGCGCCTGGTCAAAGCCGGCGTTAAAGAGCTGCTGGTAATTTCCCAGGACACCAGCGCCTACGGCGTTGACGTGAAATACCGCACCGGCTTCTGGAACGGCGCGCCGGTCAAGACCCGCATGACCGAGCTGTGCGAAGCCTTGAGCTCGCTGGGCGTCTGGGTGCGCCTGCACTACGTCTACCCGTACCCGCACGTTGACGAGCTGATCCCGTTGATGGCGGCCGGCAAGATCCTGCCGTACCTGGACATCCCGTTCCAGCACGCCAGCCCTAAAGTGCTCAAGGCCATGAAGCGCCCGGCCTTTGAAGACAAAACCCTGGCCCGCATCAAGAACTGGCGCGTCATCTGCCCGGACCTGATCATCCGTTCGACCTTTATCGTCGGCTTCCCGGGCGAAACCGAAGAAGACTTCCAGTACCTGCTCGACTGGCTGACCGAAGCCCAGCTCGATCGCGTGGGCTGTTTCCAGTACTCGCCGGTAGAAGGCGCACCTGCCAACCTGCTGGACGCGGCCATCGTGCCGGACGACGTCAAGCAGGATCGCTGGGACCGCTTCATGGCCCATCAACAGGCCATCAGCGCTGCACGCCTGCAGATGCGAATCGGCAAGGAAATCGAAGTCCTGATCGACGAAGTTGACGAGCAAGGCGCTGTTGGCCGCTGCTTCTTCGACGCTCCGGAAATCGACGGCAACGTATTTATCGCCACCGAGAAAGACATCAAGCCGGGCGACAAGATCATGTGCCGCGTGACCGACGCCGACGAGTATGACTTGTGGGCTGAAGTCATCTAAAAAGCGACTGCCTCTCAAAAAAGCCCTGCCGCCTACGCGTCAGGGCTTTTTTTTGCAGCTATTGTTAATCCATCGATTTCATCATCAGTGTCAGGAGACACGCACGATGCAACAAAAATGGGTCGTCCATACGCCACGCCTTACGGACTTCGAAGAATTAACCGACGTATGGGAAGCCTCAGTGCGCGCTACCCATGACTTTTTACCTGACAGCTATATCCGTCAATTACGCGACCTGGTCAGAGACCGTTATCTGGATGCCGTGATGCTGATCTGCTGCAAGGACCCGGCCTCCAAACGCATTACAGGCTTTGCCGGAGTGGCGGCGGGCAAGGTCGAAATGCTCTTTATCCACCCTGACTACCGGGGCCGGGGCGTTGGCAAGGTACTGCTCAACTTCGCCATCCATGAACTAAATGCGCAGCAACTCGACGTCAATGAACAAAACCCGCAGGCCATTGGCTTTTATTTCAAACAAGGCTTTGAAGTGGTCGGGCGCTGTGAAAAAGACGGCATGGGGCAGCCTTATCCGCTGCTGCACCTGCGGTATAAACGCCCTGCACGCGCATAAGGCAAATGTTGCCGGGCTTAACCGGCGCCAGGCGGGTACAATAGCCGCCCAATTCCATTACGGCCCCTGTCATGTCTGAACCGATACGTCTCTCCAAACGCCTCATCGAACTCGTCGGCTGCTCCCGCCGTGAGGCCGAACTGTTCATTGAAGGTGGCTGGGTCACGGTAGATGGCGAAGTCATCGACGAGCCGCAATTCAAGATCGACAACCAAAAAGTCGAACTGGACCCGGAGGCCAAGGCCACTGCGCCCGAGCCTGTGACCATTTTGCTCAACGCCCCTGCCGGCATTGATACCGACAGCGCCCTGGCATTGATCGGCCCGCAGACCCTGAGCGAGGAGCATCGCTACGGCAAGCGCCCTCTCAAGGGCCACTTCCTGCGCCTGAGCGTTGGTAACGAGCTGCAGGCAAACGCCAGCGGTCTTCTGGTGTTTACCCAGGACTGGAAAATCGTGCGCAAGCTGACCGCCGACGCCACCAAAATCGAGCAGGAGTACGTGGTTGAAGTCTCTGGCGAGATGGCACCCCACGGTTTGAACCGGCTCAATCACGGCATGACCTACAAGGGTCGCGAACTCCCGGCTGTTAAAGCCAGCTGGCAGAGTGAAAACCGCCTACGCTTTGCGATGAAAAATCCACAGCCGGGCGTTATAGCTCTGTTCTGCCAGGCCGTCGGCCTGACCGTCATTTCCATTCGCCGGATTCGTATTGGCGGCGTGTCGATGGGCAAGCTGCCTGTCGGCCAATGGCGCTACATGACGACCAAAGAAAAGTTCTAAGCACGGCCCTACCCCGAACATTTCGACACCGCAGCAATGCCTGCGGTGCTCACTGCTGAATATCAGGATTGCCCACATGATTCATAACGACGTACTGCGTAGCGTGCGCTACATGCTCGACATCAGCGACAACAAGGTTGTTGAAATCATCAAGCTGGGTGGCCTGGACGTCACCAAAGAAGACGTTTTGACCTACCTGAAAAAAGACGAAGAAGAAGGTTTTGTCCGTTGCCCTGACGAAGTGATGGCTCACTTCCTGGATGGCCTGGTGATTTTCAAGCGCGGAAAGGATGACAGCCGTCCAGCCGTCAAAATTGAAGTGCCGGTGACCAACAACGTCATCCTGAAAAAACTGCGCGTGGCATTCGAGCTTAAAGAAGACGACATGCACGCCATTCTCAAGGCATCCGAATTCCCGGTTTCCAAGCCTGAACTGAGCGCCCTGTTCCGCAAGTTCGGCCACACCAACTACCGCACCTGTGGCGACCAGTTGCTACGCAACTTCCTCAAAGGCCTGACCCTGCGTATTCGCGGCTGAGAAAAACCTTCTGTGGGAGCGGGCTTGCTCGCGATACAAGCGCCGCGGTTATTCAGATTGACCGAGTCGTCTGAACCGCGAGCAAGCCCGCCCCCACAAGAACCTGATCGCCCCCACCATACGACACTCCAATGACCTATACCGTCTCCCCCATCGGCTTTGTGCGCTCCTGTTTCAAGGAGAAGTTCGCCATTCCGCGTCAACCGCAGTTGGCCCCGGCCGCCCGTGGCGTGCTGGAACTGGTCGCGCCGTTCGATCAGGGGGATGCGGTGCAAGGGCTGGAGCAGGTCAGCCATGTCTGGTTGCTGTTTGTTTTCCATCAGGCACTGGAAGACAAACCGCGCCTCAAGGTGCGCCCGCCACGCTTGGGCGGCAACAAGTCCATGGGCGTGTTTGCCACCCGGGCCACCCATCGCCCCAATGGCATTGGTCAATCGGTGGTCAAGCTGGACAAGGTCGAGGCCAATCGCCTGTTTATCTCAGGAATCGACCTGCTCGATGGCACGCCGATTCTCGATATCAAACCCTATGTGCCTTACGCCGACATCATCAGCAGCGCCAGCAACAACATGGCCAGCGCTGCGCCAGTGTTGATTCCCGTGCACTGGGCTGATACGGCCCTGCAACAGGCTCACACACACGCCTTGCGCCTTCAGGAGCCGCTGGTGGCGCTGATTGAGCAATGTCTGGCTCAAGACCCACGCCCGGCCTACCAAACGCCTACAGCAGAACGCGAGTACGGCGCGCAGTTTTGGGATCTGGACGTACGCTGGCACTACCCTGAGCCCGGCTTGATCCGTGTGCTTGAAGTCATTACCAAGCAGTGACCTGAAACGCAATGTGGGAGCGAGCCTGCTCGCGATTGTGAAGTGCCAGTCACCGAATGGGTGACTGACAGGTCGTAATCGCGAGCAGGCTCGCTCCCACATTTTTTGATCTGCGTTTGTTACTTCTCTACGAAGGCGCGCTCGATCAGGTAGTCACCCGGCTCGCGCATACGCGGCGAAACTTTCAGGCCGAAGCTGTTGAGCACTTCGCTGGTTTCATCAAGCATGCTCGGGCTGCCGCACAACATGGCGCGGTCGTCCTGCGGGTTGATCGGTGGCAGACCGATGTCGCTGAACAGCTTGCCGCTACGCATCAGGTCGGTCAGGCGGCCTTCGTTCTCGAAAGGCTCACGGGTCACGGTCGGGTAGTAGATCAGTTTTTCACGCAGTGCTTCGCCAAAGAACTCGTTCTGTGGCAAGTGCTCGGTGATGAACTCGCGGTAGGCGACTTCATTGACGTAACGCACGCCGTGGCACAGGATCACTTTTTCGAAACGCTCGTAGGTTTCCGGGTCCTGGATGACGCTCATGAACGGCGCCAGGCCAGTGCCAGTGCTCAGCAGGTACAGATGCTTGCCCGGCTTCAAATCGTCAAGCACCAGGGTGCCTGTCGGTTTTTTGCTGATGATGATCTCGTCGCCTTCCTTCAAATGCTGCAACTGGGAAGTCAGCGGGCCATCTGGCACCTTGATGCTGAAGAATTCCAGATGCTCTTCCCAGTTAGGGCTGGCAATTGAATAGGCGCGCATAAGCGGACGGCCGTTTGGCTGCTGCAGGCCGATCATCACGAACTGACCGTTCTCAAAGCGCAGGCCCGGGTCGCGGGTGCACTTGAAGCTGAACAGGGTGTCATTCCAGTGATGAACACTGAGGACACGTTCGTGGTTCATGTTGCTCATGTACGGGGCTCCTAAATTCGCCTGCGCTGACTATGGGCGCGATTGCATAGCATTCTAATGGCGACGACAATATCTGTTAACTGAATTATTAAGATAAGGGTTATCGGTTATATCGATATGCGATTTACACTCAGACAACTTCAGGTGTTCGTTACCGTCGCCCAACAAGAGAGCGTGTCTCGCGCTGCCGGTTTGTTGGCCCTTTCACAATCAGCTGCCAGTACCTCGATCACCGAGCTGGAACGCCAAACCAGCTGCCAGCTGTTCGACCGTGCAGGCAAGCGTTTAAGCCTGAACGCCCTGGGCCGCCAACTCTTGCCCCAGGCTGTTGCCTTGCTGGATCAGGCCAAGGAAATCGAAGACCTGCTTAACGGCAAGTCAGGCTTTGGCTCATTGACCGTGGGCGCAACACTGACCATCGGCAACTACCTGGCAACCCTGCTGATCGGCAGCTTTATGCAGGCGCACCCTGAAAGTCAGGTCAAGCTGGTGGTTCAAAACACAGCCCATATCGTGCAACAAGTTGCCCACTACGAAATTGACCTGGGTCTGATCGAAGGCGATTGTGCGCACCCGGATATCGAGGTGCAGAGCTGGGTCGAGGATGAACTGGTAGTGTTCTGCGCCCCGCAGCACCCGCTGGCCGCTCGTGGCCACGCGACGCTGGAAGAGCTGACCCGTGAGGCGTGGATCCTGCGCGAACAAGGCTCGGGCACCCGCCTGACGTTTGATCAGGCCATGCGCCATCACCAAACAGCGCTCAATATCCGGCTGGAGCTGGAACACACCGAGGCGATCAAGCGCGCCGTGGAGTCAGGCCTGGGCATTGGCTGCATCTCACGCCTGGCGTTGCGCGACGCCTTTCGACGCGGCAGCCTGGTGGCTGTGGAAACACCCGATCTGGATCTGGCCCGGCAGTTTTTCTTTATCTGGCACAAAAAGAAGTACCAGACCTCCGCCATGCGCGAGTTTCTGGAACTGTGCCGCGCTTTCACCGCCGGGGTTCAGCGCAGCGACGAGATCGTACTGCCGACAATCGCTTAAAGCAGAATCAATGCCCACACCACGGCGATCATGGTCAGCACTACAAACTGGGCGGCGCTCCCCATGTCCTTGGCGTTTTTGGACAGCGGGTGCAGGTCCAGGGAGATGCGATCAACCACCGCCTCGATTGCCGAGTTCAGCAACTCGACAATCAGGGCCAACAGGCATACCGCGATCAGCAGCGCGCGCTCTACCCGGCTGACATTCAGAAAGAAGCTCAGCGGGATAAGAATCACGTTAAGCAGCACCAACTGCCGAAATGCCGCTTCGCCGGTAAAGGCTGCGCGCAAACCGTCCAGCGAATAACCGCCAGCATTCAAAATCCGTTTAAAACCGGTTTTACCTTTAAAAGGCGACATAGGTAGGCAACTGCGCAAAAAATGAGAAAGGGACGCTAATTCACGCTTTGTCAAAAAAGCGTGAAGCGCGGCTATTTAATGGCTGGAAATTGATTCAAGTTGCTGCAAGAGTAGCGCGGCCTGGGTGCGAGTGCGAACCCCCAGCTTGCGGAAAATTGCCGTGACGTGTGCCTTGATGGTCGCTTCGGAAACGCTCAATTCATAGGCGATCTGCTTGTTCAGCAAGCCTTCGCAGACCATGGTCAACACCCGGAACTGCTGGGGTGTGAGACTGGCGAGGCCTTCACTGGCCGCTTTGGCCTCGGCCGACACCTGAACATCTTCAAACGCCTGGGGCGGCCACGACACATCACCATCCAGCACAGCACGCACGGCCTTTTGAATATCTTCCAGTGAGCTGGATTTAGGAATGAACCCGCTGGCGCCAAACTCGCGCGAGCGCACCATAATGGAGGCCTCTTCCTGGGCCGATACCATGACAACCGGAATTTGCGGGTACTGACCACGCAGCAATACCAGCCCGGAGAAGCCGTAAGCACCCGGCATGTTCAAATCAAGCAGTACCAGATCCCAATCAGCCTTTATTGCCAGCTGTGTTTCAAGCTCGGCAATACTGGCGACCTCAACCAAGCGAACATCAGAACCCAGCCCAAGGCTCACAGCCTGGTGCAGGGCACTGCGAAACAGCGGATGGTCGTCGGCAATCAGGATTTCGTATGTGGCCATTTTTTAAATGATCCTGTTTTTCAGGCGAGCCCTGATCAATTCCAGCACTCGCTAAGGCAACTCGAGCAACAGTTCAAAGACTGCGCGTCAAAGGGCGCGATTTACGCTAAACGTCGGCAAATATAAGCGTTTTGGCAGCAGCTGCAGCCGAATCGGCGCCAAGCATGCCCAGCGAAACAGGGGTGGTCAAGTTGAAAACCTGACGCCCGGGTCCAACCAGAAGCTATCACAGCGCCATCATCCAAAGTTAACAGTGGCGCTCACTTACATCCGCTCGAAAATTGTATCGCTACTTCTTTAGTCTATTGAGCCCGATTCCGGGGAAGGTCTTTTACAAAAACGCCCAGTTCCTGGTGCGCCACACTGAGTTCATTCATCGGCAATTGATTCTTGGCGTCCAGGTAATGTTGGCTGAACACATCGAAATACGCATCCAGCGCACTTGAGGCCTGGGTATCGCCCGCAAGCTCAAGGCACAGGCTTGCCACTTCGGCGGTACACAAATGTTCACTGCGCGTGGAGCGGCGCAAGCGGTAACGCGAGAGCCTCTCCGGCAGCAGGCTCAAAATCGGCAAGGTATCGAAGTACGGGCTTTTGCGAAAAATCTTGCGTGCTTCCGTCCAGGTTGCGTCGAGCAGAATAAAGAGCGGCCGCTTGCTGTTGTCCAGGTCCACGGTGTGCGTTACCCGTTCAGGGGCGACGTACTCACCGGGAAAGACCAGATACGGCTGCCACTGCGGATCGGACAGCAAGGCGAGCAAGCCATCATCGGTTTCGGTTCGTGACCAGATAAAGGCAAAGTTGTCGCTCACCACATCAGCGATCAGCCACCCCGTATTACTGGGCTTGAACACTTCCTTTTTAGTCATGACCAGGCACACACCCGAACGCGCGCTGACCTGAGGCCGCCAGTTGCACAGGCAGTGGCTTTCGATCACGCGACAGGTATGGCAACGCGGAGCACGTGAGCCACGCGCCAAGTAGGGCTTGGTGCTCTCCTCTTCACGCTCGTCTCGTAAACGGGCTACAGCATTCGGGGAAAAGGTCGTCAGGGTCATGGATTTTTACTTAATGGCGCCGAGCGTCCATTCGCCAGGGTTGGCGCAAGAACGGATTCACAAAAGATAGGCGTGAAGTTTAACAGAGGCTAAGTACCGGGGCGCGAATCCATGACCTTTGGCATTTCCTGACAGGTCATGCTGACCTATACTCCCGCGCCACTGAACGCACAGGTATGTGGCCGGTCTAAGCCTGCGTCACTGAAATCAGGAGAGTTTCATGCTGCGCCATATCATTCCCACCGTCGCACTTATGCTCGCGCTACCTTTGGGCGCACAAGCCGCCTCTCTGAAAGACTTCGAGCTGAACAAAACGCTGCTCAAGGTTGCCGAGAAAAGCAACGAGGGGAAACCGCGAGCAATCAATGCCGACCTGCTGGACAAGGGCTTTACTGTCGACGGCACTGTTCTGATCAACAATCTGGAGGCCAGCCCGACTTTGGCGGCCCAGATACGCTCCAACCCTGAAGAGACTGTCCCGCAACTGGGTCGCAGTGTGTGCAGCAACGCCGGTTTCCGCACCCTGATGGCTCAGGGCGCTACGCTTCGCTACAGCTTCAAGGAATACAAGACCAACAGCCAGCTCCTGACCCAGGATTTCCGCGCCGAAAACTGCCAGCGCAAGAAGTAACCCCCCTGACACGCCGTACCCGGTACGGCGTGCGCCCCTCCCCTGCTTCCCTTCGTTCAGGCTTCTGGCCAAACTTCATGTATCTCAGGCAATTAGCTATTGCCAGCCAAGACATCCCGGGACCATCATCGAAGCATCATGGTGACACTCTGTGTCTCTGCGCCGCCTCACGCTACGGCGCCTTCAAGGATGTTGTGCAGAAGGAGAAGTACATGCCAGACCAATCCAATGACACCCTGACGCTGCATTTCCAGGAACAGGGACTGGATCTTGCTCATGAAGTCGACGAACAACTGCAACGCGTTGCGCCCGACAGCCCTAACCGGGCGCTTTACCGAGAGATGTTACTAACCGTGTTGCGCATGGCCCACGACGACTTCGATCGCTGGAACACCAAAATCACCCTGCAAGCCATCCGCGAACTCGAAAAAACCTTTCGCACCCTGGAGCAGTTCAAGGGTCGACGCAAAGTCACGGTCTTCGGCTCCGCAAGAACGCCGATCGAACACCCCCTGTATGCACTGGCCCGAGAAATGGGTGCCGTGCTGGCCAAATCAGACATGATGGTCATCACCGGCGGCGGCGCCGGCATCATGGCCGCAGCCCATGAGGGTGCAGGTCTGGCCCATAGCCTGGGGTTCAACATCACCTTGCCGTTTGAACAACGGGCCAACCCCACCATCAACGGCACCGCCAATGTGCTGGCATTCCACTTTTTCTTTACGCGCAAACTGTTTTTCACCAAGGAAGCGGACGCTCTGGTGATGTGCCCGGGAGGCTTCGGCACGCTGGACGAAGTGCTGGAGGTGCTGACGCTGATGCAGACTGGCAAAACCCCGTTGGTACCTGTGGTTTTGCTAGATGTACCCGGTGGGAAATTTTGGCAGGGCGCGCTGGATTTCATTCACGACCAACTGGAAGCCAACCAGTACATCCTGCCCAACGATTTGAAGTTGATGCGCCTGGTTCATAGCGCCGAAGAAGCCCTTGCTGAAATCAACCAGTTCTATAGCAACTTCCATTCAAGCCGCTGGCTGAATAAAACCTTTGTGATCCGCATGAAGCGGCCGGTCAGCGTGCAGGCGCTTAAGGAGATACAGCACAAATTTGCCGATATTTGCCTGAGTGACGGGTTCCATCAACAGGAGTACTGCCACTTTGAGCATGACGACCCCAAACTCAACCATCTGACCTGCCTGGGCTTTGCATTCAGCGGTCGCAATCAAGGGCGGCTGCGTGAACTGGTCGACTTTATAAACCAGCCACAGAACTGGGCAGCAGCCGACAATGTGGCGGCACCAGCAAAGCGTGTACCGGTGGCAGACTGAAGGCTCAGCAATGTAACCGCTGACGAATAGAACGAGACTGCGATCGGTTGCGCAGCGACCGCAAATCCTGAGCTTTGGGTTTGTTGCGCCTGGTTTTACGACGGCTTCGCCGACGGACGCAGCCTCGTTTCTGCGACAGCGGCTACAAGTACAAAATCAGATTCGGTTTTCAGTCGTCAAACTCTCGGCCGCTCAGCAAGCGGCCGATCATTTCAAGCGGGTACCCCCGGTAGCTCAGAAAGCGCCCTTGGCGAGCACGTTCCTTGGCATCTGCAGGTAATTGACCGGCAAACTTGCGGCGCCAGGTGTCTGCCAACTGCTCTTGCCAGTTGAAGCCACACTCGCGCAACGCCTCTTCAATATCCCCACGCGCCAAGCCGCGCTGACCAAGCTCTTCACGAATACGCAAAGGGCCATAACCAGAACGGGCACGGTAGTTGATAAAGCTTTCGAGGTAGCGCGACTCCGACAACAATCCCTCTTCCGTTAAACGGTCAAGGGCTGCGTCGATCATGTCAGGGCAAGCTCCGCGCTGACGCAACTTGCGCGTCAGCTCGACTCGACCGTGCTCACGTCGCGCGAGCAGGTCCATTGCAGTTCGTCGCACCGCGACGGGGGTATCCAGGACGGCAATCATGGTAGCTATCAGTTATTGCCGTCAGTTGCGCTTTCCATTTCTTCGGCTTCAGCCAGTGCAGCAGCTTCTTTCGCGGCCTTGCTCAGTTTTGGCATGACTTTGATTTCTGCCAGTTCAGCGTCAGTCTTTGGCCCCAGCAGCTTCTCGCGCAGCTGCTTCTCTAGCGCGTCCTTGACCTCTGGGTTGTCGTCCAGGAACTTGGCGGAGTTGGCCTTGCCCTGACCGATCTTGCTACCGTTGTAGCTGTACCAGGCACCGGCTTTTTCAACGAAGCCATGCAATACGCCCAGATCGATCATCTCGCCATTCAGGTAGATACCCTTGCCGTACAGGATCTGGAATTCAGCCTGACGGAACGGTGGTGCCACCTTGTTCTTGACCACTTTGACGCGGGTTTCGCTGCCCACCACCACATCGCCTTCTTTCACGGCGCCGGTGCGGCGGATATCCAGACGCACCGAAGCGTAGAACTTCAGCGCGTTACCACCGGTGGTGGTTTCCGGGCTGCCGAACATCACACCGATTTTCATCCGGATCTGGTTGATGAAGATAACCAGGCAGTTGGCATTTTTGATGTTGCCGGTGATTTTACGCAGGGCTTGCGACATCAGACGGGCTTGCAGGCCAACGTGGGTATCACCCATGTCGCCTTCGATTTCAGCTTTTGGCGTAAGTGCAGCCACGGAGTCGATGATGATCACGTCAACTGCATTGGAACGCACCAGCATGTCGGTGATTTCCAGTGCCTGCTCGCCGGTGTCAGGCTGGGAAACCAGCAGGTCATCTACGTTTACACCCAGCTTGGCCGCGTATTCAGGGTCAAGGGCGTGTTCGGCATCGACGAAGGCACAGGTAGCACCAACTTTTTGTGCCTGGGCAATCACGGACAGGGTGAGTGTGGTTTTACCCGAAGACTCTGGACCGTAGATTTCAACAATACGGCCTTTTGGCAGACCGCCAATGCCCAGCGCGATGTCCAGACCCAGCGAACCGGTCGAAATCGCCGGCACTGCCTGACGCTCCTGGTCGCCCATCAGCATCACGGCACCCTTGCCGAATTGACGTTCGATCTGACCCAAGGCCGCAGCCAAGGCTTTCTTCTTGTTGTCGTCCATTAAAGTCCTCTCGTAATCAATAAGGCCTAGCGGCCGATAACTGTATAAGTAGCCAGTATTATTCCACAGGGTTAAACGATCGCCTACCCCTGATTTTTTATTTCTCGTACCGTTCGGCGTATTAAGCCTTCCAGGGCAGCAATCACCGTTTGCTGGCGCACCTCATCGCGGTCACCCGGGAAGTGTCTGCACTCGCTCGATACTTCATCGCCGGCACCCCATGCCAGCCAGACAGTGCCGACCGGCTTTTGCGGCGAACCGCCGCCCGGGCCGGCCACGCCACTCACTGCCACGGCAAATCGCGCCCCGCTTTGGGCTTGCGCACCGCGCACCATCGCCTCGACCACCTCGCGGCTAACCGCTCCAGCCTGCGTGAACAGCCGCTCGGGAACGCCCAGCTGCCTGGTTTTTTGCCGGTTGGAATAGGTCACAAAGCCTGCTTCAAACCAGGCAGAGCTGCCCGCAATACGCGTAATGGCTTCTGCAATACCGCCACCGGTGCAGGACTCTGCCGTTGTCACCTGGGCATTAAGAGCATGCAAATGCTGCCCAAGTTCAGCCGCGAGTTGAGATATAGGGTTCACGGTCCTCTCCTGATGGGACGGGTAAGCGCCATAACCTACACCAAAAAAGCCCGGCCTACGGATCGATCCGCGAGTCGGCGCTTGCGCCATCAACCCCGAGCTTTCTGGCAACCCAGCGCTGATAAAGACTGATGGCCGCATCCGCGCCGGCCAGCGCCGTCAGGCAACCCAGGGCGCCGGCCGCCAGCATGGACATCCCGGCCGAGTACAGCAGCATGAATGTTGAAACACCGCACACCATGCACGCCCCCGAACGCAACGCCAGCCGACGCACCAGCAACCACCCGCTCGCACCGTCCTTGTCCGCCCGCCACATTTCACCAAAAATGCCGCCTACCAAGGCCAGAAGGATGACCAGTAAAACCGGCATTTCCAGCAAAATTTGCGGTTCATTAATCATGTCATCACTCCTGAGTTCTTATTTGATAAGCGCCAATTTCTGGCCCGGCTGTAGCGCCACGTCCCTGCTCAAGCGCCATCGTTGACCGCCATGCAACAAAGACTATGCATGTATGGATATACAGTCAATGCACTGATGCATATATTTATTTGAGCCACCCTTTCAAGCCAGCAAAATGGCCAAAAACAGTGCGAATGATCTTTTTAATGGCGAAAAAAAACCCACTGCTACGTGGGGTTTTCTCAAAAATGGCAGTTAGCGGGCGTACATGCCCCACCAAAAAACATGACCGAGGATCACGAGCTGCTCATCCTCCAGATCGTTGTAGGCGTAATCCTCATCCGGAAATTCATCCCGATTGAAGCTGCGCAAACGGATACCGGCCGCCAGCCTGTACAGCTGCTTGACCCGCAACTGGCCGTTGTGATTGAGCGCATACAAGTCGCCATCGATGACCTCGTCCAGGGTGCGCTTGCCGGCATTGACCCCCACCGTTGCCCCGTCCCGCAACACCGGCAGCATGCTGTCCCCACGCACCGTCACGCACTTGGCGTGATCAAACTCGACACCGTTGTGGCGCAGGCTGCGCTTGCCGAAACGCAGCTTGGCGCGATCGCTTTCCTCAATGGCAAAGCGCCCGGAACCCGCAGCCAGCTCGACCTGGCGCAAGAACGGGATGGACACCTCATCGTCCGCCACCGGCGTATCGTCATCCCACAGGAAAATGTCGCGCAGCTCAGGGTGACGGTGCTCGGTTTCAGGCGCTGCGGGCGCACGAACGTCATCCCGGCCGCGCAAGCGATCGGTACTGATGTTGAAGTACTCGGCGATCCTGGAGATATGTCTGTCGGAAGGATCGACAATTTTGCCGCTCAGGATGCGCGAGAGGGTGGGCTGCGGCACCCCGGTGCTCCGGTGCAGCGCCATGGCGCTGATCTTGTGGCGCACAAGCAGCTCTTTGAGGACGGTTGAAACAGTTCGTTTGGACATGGCGGGAATAGTGCTGGCCGTGTTTATCGATGGCAAATGCTATTTCTTCTATTTATAGCAACGCGTCAGCACAAGGGGCTGACATGTTAACCTTGCGTCCATTGCGAAAACCTCAGGCCGCGCGCCTGCCTTCTCCCCACTTATAAACGAATCCGCCCAAGTCCTGATGAGCAAAAATACCTCCGACCTGTCCTCACACACGCCGATGATGCAACAGTACTGGCGCCTGAAGAACCAGCACCCTGATCAGCTGATGTTCTATCGCATGGGCGATTTCTACGAGATCTTCTACGAAGACGCGAAGAAAGCCGCCAAGTTGCTGGATATCACGCTCACGGCACGTGGGCAGTCTGCAGGGCAGGCGATCCCGATGTGCGGGATTCCTTACCATGCGGCTGAAGGGTATCTGGCCAAGCTGGTAAAGCTTGGCGAGTCGGTGGTGATTTGCGAACAGGTCGGCGATCCGGCAACCAGCAAAGGCCCGGTTGACCGCCAGGTAGTGCGCATCATCACCCCGGGTACGGTCAGTGACGAGGCGTTGATGGATGAGCGCCGCGACAACCTGATTGCCGCCGTGCTGGGGGACGAACGCCTGTTTGGCCTGGCCGTTCTGGACATTACCAGCGGCAACTTCTCGGTACTTGAAATCAAGGGCTGGGAAAACCTGCTGGCCGAACTGGAGCGCATCAACCCGGTCGAGCTGATGATCCCGGATGACTGGCCACAAGGCCTGCCCGCCGAAAAACGCCGTGGCGTTCGTCGTCGTGCGCCGTGGGACTTTGAGCGCGACTCGGCCCTGAAAAGCCTGTGCCAGCAGTTCTCGACCCAAGACCTTAAAGGCTTCGGCTGCGAAAACCTGACCCTGGCCATTGGCGCCGCCGGCTGCCTGCTCAGCTACGCCAAGGAAACCCAGCGTACCGCCCTGCCCCATTTACGCAGCCTGCGCCATGAGCGCCTGGACGACACCGTGGTGCTTGACGGCGCCAGCCGACGTAACCTGGAGCTGGACACCAACCTGGCCGGCGGTCGCGACAACACCTTGCAATCAGTGGTCGACCGTTGCCAGACATCAATGGGCAGCCGCTTGCTGACCCGCTGGTTGAACCGTCCGCTGCGCGACTTGAGCGTCCTGCTGGCCCGCCAGTCGTCGATCACCTGTTTGCTGGACGGCTATCGCTTCGAAAAACTGCAGCCACAGCTCAAGGAAATCGGCGATCTGGAGCGGATTCTGGCCCGTATCGGCCTGCGTAATGCCCGCCCCCGCGACCTGGCACGCCTGCGAGATGCCTTGAACGCGCTACCCGAACTGCAAGACGCGATGATCGGGCTCGAAGCACCGCACCTGCAGCAACTGGCCACACTCACCAGCACCTACCCCGAGCTGGCGGCCCTGCTGGAAAAAGCCATCAACGACAACCCGCCCGCAGTGATCCGTGATGGTGGCGTGCTGAAGACCGGCTATGACGCAGAACTCGATGAGTTGCAGTCGCTGAGCGAAAACGCCGGTCAGTTCCTGATCGATCTGGAAGCCCGCGAAAAAGCCCGCACCGGCCTGGCCAACCTCAAGGTCGGTTACAACCGGGTGCACGGTTACTTTATCGAGCTGCCGAGCAAGCAGGCTGAGCAGGCACCGGCTGATTACATCCGCCGCCAAACGCTCAAAGGCGCCGAGCGCTTTATCACCCCGGAGCTCAAGGCCTTCGAGGATAAAGCCCTGTCGGCCAAAAGCCGGGCCCTGGCCCGCGAGAAGATGCTTTACGAAGCCCTGCTCGAAGAAATGATCGGCCACCTGGCGCCGTTGCAAGACACCGCCGCCGCACTGGCCGAGCTGGATGTGCTGAGCAATCTGGCCGAGCGTGCCCTGAATCTGGACCTGAACTGCCCGCGTTTTGTTGACGAACCGTGCATGCGCATCAGCCAGGGTCGCCACCCGGTGGTCGAGCAAGTACTGACCACCCCGTTTGTGGCGAACGACCTGGCGCTGGATGACAACACCCGCATGCTGGTGATCACAGGTCCTAACATGGGCGGTAAATCGACCTACATGCGCCAAACCGCATTGATCGTATTGCTGGCGCATATTGGCAGTTTTGTGCCGGCGGCCAGCTGTGAGCTGTCGCTGGTTGACCGCATCTTCACCCGGATCGGCTCCAGCGATGATCTGGCGGGCGGGCGCTCGACCTTCATGGTCGAAATGAGCGAAACCGCCAATATTCTGCACAACGCCACCGATCGCAGCCTGGTACTGATGGATGAAGTGGGTCGCGGCACCAGCACCTTCGACGGTTTGTCGCTGGCCTGGGCTGCGGCAGAACGTCTCGCTCAATTGCGCGCCTATACTTTGTTTGCAACGCACTACTTCGAATTGACGGTATTGCCCGAAAACGAGCCGCTGGTTGCCAACGTGCACTTGAGCGCCACTGAACACAACGAGCGCATCGTGTTCCTGCACCATGTATTGCCTGGCCCGGCGAGCCAGAGCTATGGCTTGGCCGTGGCCCAGCTGGCGGGGGTTCCAGCCAATGTGATCACCCGGGCCCGCGAGCATTTGAGCCGCCTGGAAACCACCAGCCTGCCCCACGAAGTACCGCGACCGGCACCGGGCAAGAAGGCTGCACCACAGCAAAGCGACATGTTTGCCAGCCTGCCTCACCCGGTGCTGGATGACCTGTCCAAGCTTGATCTGGACAATATGACGCCACGTAAAGCGCTTGATTTGCTCTACACATTAAAGACACGCCTGTAAAAGCTGCTAGAATCGCGCGCGGTTCGGGATGCTACTGGCCTTTTAGCCTGGCCTGTAGATATCACTCCCGAACCCGGCGAACCCGACCTGGAAGGGCTTCGCTGCCGCCGCCTGAGGAGAGAATTAGAAATGACCTTCGTCGTCACCGACAACTGCATCAAGTGCAAGTACACCGACTGCGTAGAAGTCTGTCCGGTGGACTGCTTTTACGAAGGCCCGAACTTCCTGGTGATTCACCCGGATGAGTGCATTGACTGCGCGCTTTGTGAGCCGGAATGCCCTGCACAGGCGATCTTCTCTGAAGATGAAGTGCCTGCGGACATGCAAGAGTTTATTCAGTTGAATGTTGAGCTGGCTGAAATCTGGCCAAACATCACTGAGAAGAAAGACGCTCTGCCGGACGCGGAAGAGTTTGATGGCGTGAAAGGCAAGATCAAAGATCTGGAACGCTGATTCACGCTGCAGCAAAAAGCCCCGTCTCCTGAGAGCCGGGGCTTTTTGCGTTTCAGGACACTGCACTTGTGGGAGCGGGCTTGCTCGCAATGGCATCAACTCAGCTGATCAGGCAGACCGCGCCGCCTGCATCGCGCGCAAGCCCGATCCCACAGAGGTTTCAGCCGCTGATTTCACAGCCGGTGGCCGCTTTCAGCTCTTCAAGGCTGACGCCCGCTGCCAGCTCAACCAGCTTGAGCCCCTGCTCGGTCACGTCCAGCACCGCCAGATCGGTGATGATCCGATCAACCACACCCACACCGGTCAGTGGCAAGTCACACTGCTTGAGCAGCTTATGGGTACCGCCTTTGGCGGTGTGCTCCATCAGCACCACCACGCGCTTGACCCCGGCCACCAGGTCCATAGCGCCACCCATGCCCTTGACCATCTTGCCCGGGATCATCCAGTTGGCCAGGTCGCCCTTCTCGGAAACCTGCATGGCACCAAGGATCGACAGGTTGATATGACCGCCACGGATCATCGCGAACGAGTCGGCGCTGTTGAAAAAACTGCTGCCAGGCAAAGTGGTAATGGTCTGCTTACCGGCGTTGATCAGATCCGCATCGACTTCATTTTCCGTCGGAAACGGGCCAATACCGAGCAGGCCGTTTTCACTTTGCAGCCACACATCCATGCCTTCTGGAATGTAATTGGCTACCAGAGTCGGCAAGCCAATGCCGAGGTTGACGTAAAAACCGTCCTGCAGTTCTTGGGCGGCGCGGTGCGCCATTTCTTCTCGAGTCCAGGCCATGGTCAGGCGCTCCGCACGGTGCGTTGTTCGATGCGTTTTTCCGGGGTGGCGTTGAGTACCAGCCGCTGTACGTAAATCCCGGGCAAATGAACCTGATCAGGCTCGATTTCGCCGATCTCGACGATTTCTTCCACTTCCACCACACAGATCCTGGCCGCCATGGCCGCCAGCGGGTTGAAGTTGCGTGCGGTTTTGTTGAACAGCAGGTTGCCGGACTTATCGGCTTTCCAGGCCTTGACCAGCGCCACATCGGCGCGCAGTGAGCGCTCCATGACGTACCACTCGCCATCGAACTCGCGGGTCTCCTTACCTTCAGCCACCAACGTGCCGTAACCGGTCTTGGTGTAAAACGCGGGAATGCCCGCCCCGCCCGCCCGCAGTTTTTCCGCGAGGGTGCCCTGGGGGGTGAACTCCAGCTCAAGCTCGCCGGCCAGGTACTGGCGCTCGAACTCTTTGTTCTCGCCCACGTAGGAAGAAATCATTTTGCGGATCTGACGCGTCGTCAGCAGTTGCCCCAAGCCGAAACCGTCAACCCCGGCGTTGTTACTGATCACCGTCAGCTCGCGCTTGCCGGTATCACGCAAGGCCGCAATCAGCGCCTCCGGAATCCCGCACAACCCAAAACCGCCCACCGCCAGGGTCATGCCGTCTTCGATCAGCCCCTGCAAGGCAGATTCAGCACTCGAGTAAATCTTGTTCACTTGTTAGTCCTCGAATTCTCCGCGACACACAACACCATCGCGGTCTGTTTGCTTTAGTCGAAAGAGGACAAATGTCTTGGCAGTCGCCCGCTCCCCGATTTTGGCCGCTCTGGTCATGCCAGAGCCTTGCTCAAGTGTAGGGGAAGCAAACGCAGGAGAGATTGATTGAGAAAAATAACGAAGAAAGATGCTCCATGTCAGCAGCTCAATACCTCCCTTGGCTTAGGCTGATTAACCAAAGGTTGTAGGAGGCTTCACGAAACGATAACAATTTAGCTACAAAATACTTAGCTCGCTAACTTTAAACCCGCTTACCAGACGTATATAAAGGCCGTCGGGCATCGAATGGCCAAGAAGGCAAAATCTTCACTCGCCTTATCCCTTGAGCCTACTAGACTCCCTTTCGAATATCGCCGCGGATTAGCAGCGCAGGGCTGAATCGCAACATGTCCAGCCCCGTATCGACCCAGGACTCAGCCTCCTTGAAAAGCTCGAAAGTATTGGGAACCAGCAGCCATTGCCCGAGTATTCCGTCGATATAGGCGTGCAAGGATATAGCGGCCCGGCGAACGTCAAGCGTCTCGGGGAGCTGTTGACGATGTATGGCATTGCTCAGGGCAAGCTCGATCCTGTTGTTGCAATCGACCATCGCAACCTGGCGCTGAGCCCGTAAATCACACATTTCGTCAGTGAATTCGCACTTATGAAACAAAATTTCATTGATACGCCGGGTTTTTGGATCAATGGCAACCTGGCGGAACAAGTGAATCAACAGTTGGCGCATGCAGCCGAGCGGATCAACCTCGTTCTCACTTTCACTGGCTTTGGCCATTTCATCCAACGGCTCATGCAGGCTGTCGAGCATGGCTTGAACCAGCTCGGCCTTGTTGCTGAAGTGCCAGTAAATTGCACCACGGGTGACACCCGCCAACGCGGCAATATCAGCCAGAGTCGTGCGCGCAACACCCCGCTCATAAAAGGCCTGTTCAGCTGCTTCGAGGATTTTGCTCCGTGTCTCAAGAGCTTCTTCTTTGGTACGACGCGCCATGGCAATAAAAACCTCAATCAGGAGGATTCGGGCAACTTCGGTCACACGCCCGGATCAACATCGGGTGGCGTTTGTTATGCCTTATCCCGGCCTACTACATGCTTAAAAAAGGGCTCTGCAGTTCGTGGCGAGACATGCCCTCGCTATTTACAAACATACACGAATGTAAGTATATTCCTTAGCAAGCTTTTTATCCACCCGGAACAGCTTTCTTTACCCTTCCACTATTCTTGTGCGCTTTCGCGTGCCTGACCCGAGGATCTTCATGCAATTCAAGCCAGCTGTTACCGCTCTGGTTGCTGCCATCGCCCTAGCTTCGCTGCTCAGCGGATGCAAAAAGGAAGAGGCAGCACCTGCCCCGCAAATCCCTCAGGTCGGCGTCGTGACGCTGAAAACCCAGCCTTTCACCTTAACGACCGACCTTCCAGGTCGCACCGCGTCTTACCGCTCTGCGGAAGTTCGCCCACAGGTAAACGGCATTATTCTCAAGCGTCTGTTCAAAGAAGGCAGCGATGTCAAAATTGGCCAGCAGCTGTACCAGATCGACCCGGCTATCTATGAAAGTGCCGTACTGAGTGCACGCGCCACACTGCAATCGGCCAAATCCCTGGCTGATCGCTACAAGCAACTGGTCGCAGAGCAAGCCGTAAGCCGTCAGGAATACGACAACGCCGAGTCCGCACGCCTTGAAGCCGAAGCCGCACTGAACACCGCTCAGGTCAACCTGCGTTACACCAAGGTTCTGGCACCGCTGACCGGCCGCATTGGTCGTTCGCTGTTCACTGAAGGCGCACTGGTAACCAGTGGCCAGGCGAACGCATTGGCCGTGATCACCCAACTGGACCCGATCTACGTTGACGTGACCCAGTCCTCGGTAGAAATGCTCGAGCTGCGCCGCGATCTGGCTGATGGCCGCTTGAAGAAAGCCGGTGAAAACGCCGCCAAGGTCAAGCTGACCCTGCCCGATGGCAGTGAGTACGCACAGGAAGGCCGCCTGGAATTCTCCGAAGTGTCGGTTGATGAAACCACCGGTTCCGTAACCTTGCGCGCTGTGTTCCCGAACCCGGACGAGATCCTGTTGCCTGGCATGTTTGTTCACGCACAACTGGAAGCGGGTATCGACAGCAATGCGATCCTGGCCCCTCAAATTGGCGTGACTCACAACCTCAAGGGCCAACCAACAGCCTTGATCGTGGGCCCGGACAACAAGGTTGAGCTGCGAGTGCTTCAGGCTTCGCGCACCGTGGGCAGCAACTGGCTGGTAGAGAAAGGCCTGAATGCCGGCGATCGTCTGATTACAGACGGCCTGCAGTTCATCAAACCTGGTGTTGAAGTGAAAATCATGGAGCCCGCAACCCCGGCATCTGCCCCGGCAACAGACAAAGCTGCAGGCAGTAAAGGGGAGTAAACCATGTCGAAATTTTTTATCGACCGTCCAATCTTTGCCTGGGTAATAGCCCTGGTAATCATGCTGGTCGGGGCTCTATCGATCCTCAAACTTCCGATCAACCAGTACCCGAGCATCGCGCCACCGGCCATCTCGATTTCTGTGACCTACCCGGGCGCTTCGGCGCAAACCGTGCAGGACACCGTGGTCCAGGTGATCGAGCAGCAGCTCAACGGCATTGACCACTTGCGTTATGTGTCCTCGGAAAGTAACTCCGACGGCAGCATGAGCATCACCGCCACGTTCGAGCAAGGCACAGACCCTGACACCGCTCAGGTTCAGGTGCAGAACAAGCTCAACCTGGCGACCCCCCTGCTGCCGCAAGAAGTTCAGCAGCAAGGTATCCGCGTAACCAAGGCAGTGAAAAACTTCCTGATGGTTATCGGCGTGGTGTCTGATAACGGCAGCATGAACAAGGACGACCTGTCGAACTACATCGTCTCCAACATGCAGGACCCGATCTCCCGTACTGAAGGTGTGGGCGACTTCCAGGTGTTCGGTGCCCAGTACGCCATGCGTATCTGGCTCGACCCGGTCAAGCTGAACAAGTACAACCTGACCCCGGTAGATGTTAAATCCGCCATTTCTGCACAGAACGTACAGGTGTCCTCCGGGCAACTGGGCGGCCTGCCTGCCGTCCAGGGTCAGGAGCTGAACGCGACCATCATTGGTAAAACCCGTCTGCAAACCGCAGAAGAGTTCAAAAAGATCCTGCTCAAGGTCAACACCGACGGCTCCCAGGTCCGCCTGAGCGATGTCGCCGATGTGGCTCTGGGTGGTGAAAACTACAGCGTCAGCGCGCAATTCAACGGCAAGCCGGCTTCAGGTATTGCAATCAAGCTGGCCCCGGGCTCCAACGCCCTGGACACGGCAAAAGCATTGCGTGAAACCATCAACGGCCTGGAACCCTTCTTCCCTGAAGGCATGAAAGTCGTTTACCCATACGACACCACGCCAGTGGTTTCGGCATCGATCGAAGGTGTAGTTCATACGCTGGTTGAAGCCGTTGTACTGGTATTCCTGGTGATGTTCCTGTTCCTGCAGAACTTCCGTGCCACCATCATCACCACGATGACAGTGCCGGTGGTATTGCTCGGTACCTTCGGGATCCTGGCGGCCGCAGGCTTCAGCATTAACACCCTGACCATGTTCGGTATGGTTCTGGCCATCGGCTTGCTGGTGGACGATGCCATCGTTGTGGTTGAGAACGTTGAGCGGGTGATGTCCGAGGAAGGACTGCCACCTAAAGAAGCCACCAAGAAATCCATGGAGCAGATTCAGGGCGCCCTGGTGGGTATTGCCCTGGTGCTGTCGGCGGTTCTGCTGCCAATGGCCTTCTTCAGCGGTTCCACCGGTGTGATTTACAAACAGTTCTCGATCACTATCGTTTCGGCGATGGCCCTGTCGGTAGTGGTTGCCCTGATCTTCACGCCGGCCCTGTGCGCCACCATGCTCAAGCCCATCCAGAAGGGTGATCACGGCGAGAACAAGCGCGGGTTCTTCGGCTGGTTCAACCGTACCTTCGACAGTGGCGTCAAACGCTACGAAAAAGGTGTCGGCAGCATCCTGCGTAACAAGGTGCCGTACTTCCTGGCTTACGTGCTGATTGTGGTCGGCATGGTGTTCCTGTTTACCCGTATCCCTACCTCCTTCCTTCCGGAAGAAGACCAGGGCGTACTGTTTGCACAGGTTCAAACTCCCGCGGGCACCACTGCAGAGCGCACTCAGCAGGTGGTCGACAGGATGCGCGAATACCTGCTGACCGAAGAATCAGGCGCTGTGTCTTCGGTGTTTACCGTGAACGGCTTCAACTTTGCCGGTCGCGGCCAGAGCTCTGGCCTGGCGTTCATCATGCTCAAGCCATGGGGCGAACGAGATGCGGACAACAGCGTGTTTGCGCTGGCCGCACGGGCGCAGAAAGTGTTCTCCAGCTACCGCGATGCAATGGTCTTCGCCTTTGCCCCGCCTGCCGTAATGGAGCTGGGTAACGCCACCGGTTTTGACGTTTACCTGCAAGACCGCTCCGGTATCGGTCACGAGAAGCTGATGGCCGCCCGTAACCAGTTCCTGGGGATGGCCGCTCAAAGCAAGATCCTGGCGGGCGTACGTCCGAACGGTCTGAACGATGAACCGCAGTACAAACTGCTGATTGACGATGAAGCTGCTCGCGCCCTGGGCGTCAGCATTTCGGACATCAACAACACCCTGTCCATCGGACTGGGTGCCAGCTATGTCAACGACTTCATCGACCACGGTCGGGTCAAAAAGGTTTTCCTGCAAGGCGAAGCTGACTCGCGGATGAACCCCGAAGACCTGAAGAAGTGGTATGTGCGCAACGACGAAGGAACCATGGTGCCGTTCTCGGCCTTCGCCAAGGGCGAATGGATCTATGGCCCACCCAAACTGTCGCGTTACAACGGCGTAGAAGCCATGGAAATCCTCGGCGCTCCGGCACCGGGCTACACCAGCGGTCAAGCCATGGCTGAAGTCGAAGCCCTGGCCAAGAAACTGCCTGCGGGTGTGGGTATTTCCTGGACAGGTCTGTCTTACGAGGAGCGCCTGTCAGGTTCGCAAGCACCTGCCCTGTACGCAATTTCCTTGCTGATGGTTTTCCTCTGCCTTGCAGCTCTGTACGAAAGCTGGTCGATCCCGATTGCGGTGATGCTGGTTGTTCCGCTGGGGATTATCGGTGCGCTTATGGCCACCAGCCTGCGGGGGTTGTCCAACGACGTGTACTTCCAGGTGGGCTTGTTGACGACCATCGGTCTGGCATCGAAAAACGCCATTCTGATCGTCGAGTTCGCCAAAGAACTGCATGAACAGGGACGAAGTCTGGCCGATGCAGCGATCGAGGCGTGCCGCATGCGTCTGCGTCCGATCATCATGACCTCGCTGGCGTTTGTACTGGGTGTTGTTCCGCTGGCCATCTCCACGGGTGCAGGCTCGGGTAGCCAGCATGCTATTGGTACGGGTGTAATCGGTGGCATGATCACCGCAACCGTATTGGCCGTGTTCTGGGTACCGCTGTTCTTTGTGGCCGTATCCTCCTTTGGTCGCGGCAAGGACAAGGACTCAGAGAAAAAAGTGGACCTGACTAAAACTCCAAATCAAGAGGCTGGCCAATGAGCAAGTCGCTTCTCGCAGTAGCTGTCGCCGCGTTTACGCTGGGCGGCTGCTCACTGATCCCCGACTACCAGCGCCCTGAAGCGCCGGTAGCGGCGCAGTACCCGCAAGGCCCGGCCTACTCCCCAACCGAGGCGGCCAACAAGGCCGCTGCAGAACAAGGCTGGCGTCAGTTTTTCCAGGATCCGGCCCTGCAGCAGCTTATTCAGACAGCTCTGATCAACAACCGCGACTTGCGTGTCGCGGCGCTGAACATCGACGCCTATGCCGCGCAGTACCGCATTCAACGGGCCGATCTGTTCCCGGCGGTTTCAGCCAATGGCAGCGGTAGCCGTCAGCGCACACCGGCGAGCATGTCGCAAACCGGCGAGTCAGGCATTACCAGTTCGTATTCGGCGACCCTCGGGGTCAGCGCGTATGAGCTGGACCTGTTCGGCCGCGTTCGCAGCCTGAGCGACCAGGCGCTGCAGAACTACTTTGCAACCGAAGAAGCCCGACGCAGCACCCAGATCAGTCTGGTGGCCAGTGTCGCCAATGCTTACATGACCTGGCAGGCTGACAAAGAGCTGCTCAAGCTGACCGAAGACACCCTCAAGACGTTCGATGAGAGCTACAAGCTCACCTTGCGCAGCAATGAAGTGGGTGTGGCCTCGGCTCTGGACGTGAGCCAGTCGCGTACCTCGGTGGAAAATGCCAAGGTCCAGCTGGCCAGGTACACCCGCCAGGTGGCTCAAGACCAGAACAGCCTCGCGCTGTTGCTCGGCACCACCATCCCGGACAACCTGCCGGCGGCCAAACCGCTGGCGGCCGACCTGTTGAACGAAGTACCGGCGGGCTTGCCGTCGGACTTGCTGCAACGTCGTCCGGACATCCTGGAAGCCGAGCACAAATTGTTGGCCGCTAACGCCAACATCGGCGCCGCGCGGGCTGCGTTCTTCCCGAGCATCAGCCTCACGGCCAATGCCGGGACCTTGAGCCCTGACCTGTCAGGCTTGTTCAAGGGCGGTTCGGGCACCTGGCTGTTCTCGCCGCAAATCAACCTGCCGATCTTTAACGCAGGGGCTTTGCGCGCCAGCCTGGACTACTCGAAAATCCAGAAAGACATCACCGTTTCTCAGTACGAGAAAACGATCCAGACCGCATTCCAGGAAGTCTCCGACGGCCTGGCAGCACGTCAGACCTACAACCAGCAGTTGCAGGCACAAACCGATTTCGTCAACGCCAACCAGGATTACTACCGGTTAGCCGAGCGTCGTTACCGGATTGGCATCGACAGCAACCTGACCTTCCTCGATGCCCAGCGCTCGTTGTTCAGCGCGCAGCAATCGTTGATCACCGACCGGCTTTCGCAGTTGACCAGCGAAGTCACGCTGTACAAGGCGCTGGGTGGCGGCTGGTTTGAGCAGTCCGGGCAAAACCGCCCTGTTGCGGATCAGCCTCCAAAGGCCTGATGCACACCGGTTAAACAACAAACCCGCCTTTTGGCGGGTTTGTTGTTTAGGAGCCCGCGGGAGCGGGCTTGCTCGCGATGGCCTCACCCCGGCTTGCCTGACAGACCGTGTCGCCTGCATCGCAAGCAAGACCGCTCTCACATTTGTCGATTACACCCGCGACTCAACCCCCAATTCATCCCACACCGACTCCGCCAGATGGAAGGTCGCATTGGCCGCCGGAATGCCACAGTAGATGGCGCTCTGCATGATCACTTCCTTGATCTCGACACGGCTCACACCATTATTGGCCGCTGCTCGCAGATGCAGCTTCAGCTCTTCATTGCGGTTCATGCCGATCAGCATCGCAATGGTAATCAGGCTGCGGGTATGACGCGGCAACCCGGGGCGGGTCCAGATATCACCCCAGGCATGACGGGTGATCATTTCCTGAAATTCACTGTTGAACTCAGTCAGGGCATTGAGGCTGCGATCGACATGGGCATCGCCCAACACTGCGCGGCGCACATTCATGCCTTCGTCGTAACGTTGTTTCTCGTCCATAAAAGCTCCTTAGGCCGCTAACAGAAATTCCAGTACGCGCTGGCTGAAGGCATCACCGGCCTGCACGTTGGACAGGTGCGCGGCGTGGAACTCGGCGTATTGCGCACCACGCACATGCTCCTGGATGAAATGGCTGCCGGCCGGTGGCGTGACCGCATCCTCAGTGCCGGCTATCACCAGCATGGGCACGGCGATAGCGTCCAGTTGCTCGCGAAAATCCGCATCGCGCACTGCCGCGCAGTTGGCGGCGTAGCCTTGGGGCGAGGTGGCCGCCAGCATGTCGGTAATGCGTCTGGCCTGTTGCGGGTTGGCCTCGGCATAGTCCGGGGTAAACCAGCGGGCAATCGATGCATCGCGTAACCCGGCCATCGCCACCGCGCCATCGCGCAGCACCATTTCAATACGCGGGTTCCACACCGAAGGCTCGCCAATCCTGGCCGCGGTATTGCACACCACCAGCTTGTGCAGGCGAGAACCGGCATTGATCCCCAACCATTGGCCAATCAAACCGCCCATCGATAGCCCGCAAAAATGCGCCCGATCGATATGCAGCGCATCCAGCAGCGCCAGCACGTCACCGCCCAACTGTTCAATACTGTACGGGCCCTCGGTCACCAGCGACTGGCCATGGCCCCGGGTGTCGTAACGCAATACCTGGAAATGCTCGGCGAACGCAGGGATCTGCGTATCCCACATTCCCAGGTCAGTGCCCAGCGAGTTGGACAACACCAGCACAGGCGCACCCTGCGGGCCGTCCAGCCGGTAATTGAGTTCACCTTCAACAAGTTGTACACGTCCCACGAGCTTCTCCTTTAAAGGGCCAACGCAAAATGTTCAGCCCGCGCACGCTCGACCCACGTCGTCGCCTGGCCAAGGTAATGGGCCGGATCGAGCAGGCGATCCAGTTCAAGTGCACTCAACTGCGCGGTAATTTGCGGCTCATCGCCCAGCACCGCACGCAAGTGGCGCTGTTCGGCCACCGCACGCTTGCAACAGTGCTCCAGCAGATGATGAGCCGTTTCGCGCCCTACCCTCTGGGCCAGCACAATGCTCACTGCCTCCGCCAGCACCAGCCCGTGGGTCAGGTCGAGGTTGCGCGCCATGCGCTCGCTGTCCACTTCCAGCCCTTGGGCAATGTTCAGTGCCTGCACCAGCGCCCCGGACACCACGCAACAAATCTCGGGCAGGGTTTCCCACTCGGCGTGCCACAAACCCAGGCTGCGTTCGTGCTCCTGGGGCATGGCGCTGAACAGGATGCTCAGCAAACCCGGGACCCGGGTGGCGGCGCTGATCAACACCGCCGAGCCCACCGGGTTGCGCTTGTGGGGCATGGTCGACGATCCGCCCTTGCCCGGCGCCGAGGGCTCAAAAACTTCTGCGGCCTCGGTTTGCATCAGCAGGCTGATATCCCGTCCGATTTTGCCAAGACCACCCGCAATCAAACCCAACACCGAGCCAAACTCCACCAGGCGATCACGCTGGGTGTGCCACGGTTGGTCCGGCAAACTCAGCCCCAGTTCATCAGCCAGGGCGTGTGCCACCGGCAGCGCCTGATCACCCAACGCGGCCAGCGTGCCCGAGGCACCGCCAAACTGCAGGCACAGCAAACGCGGTTTCAATTCATTAAGGCGCTGGCGGTTACGGGTGACGGCACCCAGCCAACTTGCGATCTTCATGCCCAGCGTGACCGGTGTCGCCTGTTGCAGCCAGGTGCGCCCGGCCAATGGCGTAGTGGCATAGCGCTGGGCCTGCTGCGCGAGGACATCGCCAAGCCGTACCAGATCAGCCTCGATCAGCCCCAGAGCCGCACGCAGTTGCAGCACCAGCCCGGTGTCCATGATGTCCTGGCTGGTGGCGCCCAGATGCACGTAACGCTCGGCTTCGGGCGCGGTGCTGGCAATCTGTTTGCCCAGGGCTTTGACCAGCGGTATTGCCGAATTGCCGGCACTGGCTATCGCCTGGCCCAGGGCCTCGAAATCATAGAGTTCAGCGCGACACGCAGCAGTAATCGGCGCGAGCGCAGAGTGAGGAATCACCTCGACCCGAGCCTGCGCCCGGGCCAGAGCCGACTCGACGTCGAGCATCGCCTGCACCCGGCCATGGTCGCAAAACACCTCGCCCATGGCCTTGGCCGTAAAGTACGCATCGAACAGCTGATTACTCATAACCCGTCCTTAGAAGGCGCGCGCCACCCGGCGCGCGCGGGGTACATCACAAATCGTGGTGCAGGTACCTGGGCTGCTTGGGCAAGCGGAAACTGAACAGGAAGGCAATGGCCATCATGACCGTCACGTACCAGTAGAACGTGTTTTCCATGCCCATCGACTTAAGCCCCAATGCCACGTATTCCGCAGAACCGCCGAAAATCGCGTTGGCTACGGCATACGCCAGGCCCACGCCCAATGCCCTGACCTGAGGCGGGAACATCTCGGCTTTTACCAGCCCGCTGATCGAGGTGTAAAAGCTGACAATCGCCAGCGCCAGCGTAATCAGCACAAAAGCCAGGAACGGGCTGCTGATGGTTTTCAGGCTCAGCAGGATCGGCACGGTACACAGCGTACCCAGCGCGCCAAACCAGAGCATGTTGTTACGTCGACCGATCTTGTCCGCCAGCATGCCGAACAACGGCTGCATGCACATATAAAGGAACAGCGCGCCGGTCATGATGTAGCTGGCGGTTTTGGCATGCATGCCGGCCGTGTTCACCAGGTACTTCTGCATATAGGTGGTAAAAGTGTAAAAAATCAGCGAGCCGCCTGCGGTGTAGCCCAACACGGTAATAAACGCGGCTTTATGGTCGCGGAACAAGGCCCGCACACTGCCTGCGTCCTTGTCCTGCCGGGTTTCGGCGCTGGTGGTTTCTTTCAGGGTGCGACGCAGCATTAACGAAATCAGCGCGGCAATGGCCCCGATCACAAACGGCACGCGCCAGCCCCAGGCCCGCAGTTCATCTTCCGACAGGAACTGCTGAAGAATCACCACCACCAATACCGCCAGCAGTTGTCCGCCGATCAGGGTCACATACTGGAAGGAGGCAAAGAAACCGCGCTGGCCCTTGAGTGCCACTTCGCTCATGTAAGTAGCCGTGGTGCCGTACTCGCCCCCCACCGACAGCCCCTGAAACAGACGCGCCATCAACAGCAAGGCCGGGGCCCAGGCGCCAATCGAGGCGTAGGTCGGCAAACAGGCAATCACCAGTGAGCCGGCGCACATCATCAGCACCGAGATCATCATTGAATTCTTTCGCCCGTGTTTATCGGCGACCCGGCCAAACAGCCAGCCACCGATGGGGCGCATCAAAAATCCGGCCGCAAAAACGCCGGCGGTGTTGAGCAACTGCACCGTAGGGTCATCGGAAGGGAAAAAAGCAGGTGCGAAGTAGATAGCGCAGAAGGCGTAAACGTAAAAGTCGAACCATTCGACAAGGTTGCCGGAGGACGCACCGACAATCGCAAAAATCCTTTTTTTGCGTTCCTCTCCCGTGTAGTGAGTTTCTGTTGTCATGTTTATTTACTCATCAGGTTTTAGTTGCAGTCAGACACACCTTGCAACATGTAGCGCCGTGACCGCAATAAGCCGAACGACTGAGACCGTGGGAGCGAGCCTGCTCGCGAAGGTCTCAAGAGCAACGCGGTTATCCAGTAAACCGATGTTTGCTCAGGAGTCTTCGCGAGCAGGCTCGCTCCCACCGAAGCAGCATTGAGCGCTATCAGACCCGTTCGATGGCCAATGCCAGACCTTGCCCAACACCCACACACATGGTCGCCAGCGCTTTTTTACCACCGGTTCTTTCCAGCTGATGCAACGCGGTCATCACGATGCGGGCGCCGCTCATGCCCAGAGGATGGCCCAGGGCTATCGCCCCGCCATTGGGGTTAACCTGGGGCGCATCGTCTGCCAGGCCCAGCTCCCGCAGGACGGCCAGGCCCTGACTGGCGAAGGCTTCGTTGAGCTCGATCACATCGAAATCGCTGACTGCCAGACCCAGGCGCTCCACCAGCTTGCGCACCGCAGGCACCGGGCCGATGCCCATCACACGCGGCGCCACACCGGCACTGGCCATGCCCAGCACCCGGGCCCGGGCGGTCAGGCCATGACGTTTCACCGCAGCGGCCGACGCCAGAATCATCGCCGCCGCCCCGTCATTCACCCCCGAGGCATTGCCGGCGGTGACTGTTTTGTCCGGGCCGTTGACCGGTTTGAGTTTGCTCAGGGTCTCGAGGGTGGTTTGCGCACGCGGGTGCTCATCATGCTCAACGAGGGTTTCGCCTTTTTTGTGGGCGATACGTACCGGCACGATTTCTTCGGCGAAGTAGCCTGCGGCCTGGGCGGCGGCAGTACGTTGCTGGCTGCGCAGGGCGAAAGCATCCTGATCGGCACGGGAAATCCCGTAATCATCCGCCACGTTATCCGCCGTCTGCGGCATCGGGTCGATACCGTATTGGGCCTTCATCAACGGGTTAATAAAGCGCCAGCCGATGGTGGTGTCTTCCAGCTTCATGTTGCGCGAAAACGCCGCATCGGCCTTGCCCATCACAAACGGCGCTCGCGACATGGACTCCACGCCCCCGGCAATCGCCAGCTCCATCTCGCCGCTGGCAATCGCCCGGAATGCCGTACCGATGGCATCCATGCCCGAGGCACACAGCCGGTTAAGGGTCACGCCCGGAATGGTCTCGGGCAGCCCGGCCAACAAGGCCGCCATACGCGCAACGTTGCGATTGTCTTCACCGGCCTGGTTGGCGCAGCCGAAGAACACTTCATCGACTTCGTTCCAGTTCACGCCCGGGTTGCGCTCGATCAACGCCTTGATCGGCGCTGCGGCCAGGTCGTCAGCACGGACGGTTGCCAGGCCACCGCCAAAACGGCCAATGGGTGTACGAATCGCGTCACAGATAAAGACTTCGCGCATCAGGCTTCTCCCGGCGCCTGGCCATGGGCCAGAGCGGTCCGCGCTTCCAGATCACGCAAGGCATTGAGCTCGATGTCCGTTGGCGCGGCCGTCTCTTCGACGCTGTCGGCAAAACGGATGGCCCAGCCGGTAGCGGCGATCACTTGTTCACGGGTTACACCCGGGTGCAGGGCCGTGACCACGAATTCGTTGGTTTGCGCTTCAGGCTCCATGGTGCACAGGTCGGTGATGATCCCCACCGGGCCCGCGCCTGGCAGGCCCAGACGTTTGCGCGAGTCGCCGCCCTCGCCATGCCCCACCGAGGTAATGAAATCCAGTTTGTCGACAAATGAGCGTGCCGACTGCTTGAGGATGATCAGTACGCTTTTCGCCGAGCCGGCGATTTCCGGCGCGCCGCCGGCACCCGGCAGGCGAACTTTTGGCTGGTGATAGTCACCGACCACCGTGGTGTTGATATTGCCGAAGCGGTCGACCTGGGCCGCGCCCAAAAAACCGACATCGACCCGGCCACCCTGCAGCCAGTAGCGGAAGATTTCGCTGGTGGACACCACGGTGTCGGCGGTTTCAGCCAGCTCACCATCGCCAATCGACAGCGGCAGCACATTGGGCTTGGCGCCAATCGGGCCAGACTCGTAAATCAGCACGACATCAGGGGATGAGGTCAGGCGCGCCAGGTTGGCCGCTTTGGAAGGCAGGCCGATACCGACAAAACACACCGAGCCGTTTTTCAAACGGCGAGCGGCGGCTACGGTCATCATTTCATTGGTGGAGTAAGCCATTATTTTGCCTCCGAAGCGCGGGCCAGCTTGGCCTGGAACTCACTGAAATTTGCAGTGCCATGGATGTATTCGTTGATCCAGGCTGTGAACGTCTCACGGTCGCGGGCAATCGGGTCCCACGCCTGATAGAAAACGTTATCGCGCTCGGTGTAACCGTGAGCGTAGGACGGATGTGCACCGCCCGGCACATGGCACACAGCACTCAGGGCCCAGGTCGGCAGTACGCAGGCGTTCATGGGTGCTTGCAGGTCGTCGACGATTTCTTCAACCGTGACGATGCACCGCTTGGCTGCCAACGCGGCCTCTTTCTGCACCCCCAAAATGCCCCACAACAGCACGTTGCCCTTGCGGTCGGCCTTTTGAGCGTGGATCACCGTGACATCCGGGCGTACTGCCGGCACGGCGGCCAGCACTTCGCCGGTAAACGGGCACGTCACGGTCTTGATCAGCGGATTGACCTTGGGCAAGTCAGAGCCGGCATAGGCGCGCAGTACGGCAAACGGCAGGCCAGAGGCGCCGGCCACGTATGCATTGGCCAGGTCGGCGTGGCTGTGCTCTTCGATTTCCAGCGGCTGCGGCCACTGCCTTTCAACGGCGTCACGCAAGCGGTGCAGCGAACCCACCCCCGGGTTCCCGCCCCAGGAGAAAATCAACTTTCGTGCACAACCGGCCCCGATCAACTGGTCATAGACCAGGTCAGGCGTCATCCGCACCAGGGTCAGGTCTTTCTTGCCCTGACGGATGATTTCATGACCCGCGGCAGTCGGGATCAAGTGGGTGAAACCTTCAAGGGCAACGGTGTCACCATCGCTCACAAATTGTTTTACCGCGTCGTGTAACGAAATGATGTCTGCCATCTGGGGGTAGCTCCCGTTTTTTGTAGGCCACTGCGGTTGAAGAAGGTGCGCGCTGGCGACACCGGATGCTCAGCAGGTTAAGCCGCTGCTTTCTTCCAAACAATCCGATAATCGACTATGTGTTCGTTAATCGAACACATAGTTAGCAGGGTAACTATCAGGTTGCATCGGCATGGCTGACCATGCCCTTGATCAATACCGCAGCCGTTGCCAGGGCGGCCGGAATTACCAGCGCGGTCAGCACTTGCTCGAAGTTCCAACCCAGCCCCAGCAGGGTAGCGCCCATCCAGGCCCCCAGAATGGCGCCGAAACGACCAATGCCGAGCATCCACGACACACCTGTGGCCCGGCCCTGGGTCGGGTAAAAACGTGCGGCCAAAGACGGCATTGCCGATTGAGCACCGTTCACACACATACCGGCCACCAGCACCAATGTCGCCAGAACCGTAATGTTGCCCAGGCTCTGCCCTACTGCGTAGGCAAACACCCCGGCCAGCAGGTAAAAAATACCGATCACTTTATGCGGGTTGAACCGGTCCATCGCCCAGCCCACCCCTACCGCACTCAGCACACCGCCGAACTGGAACAGGGCACCAATAAACGCCGCCTGCTCCATGCTCGCGCCGCTGTCACGCATCAGCGTCGGCAGCCAGCTGGTGAGCAGGTAAACAATCACCAGCCCCATAAAGTAGGTAAGCCACAGCAACAAGGTGCCGGTGCTGTAGGTACCGGAGAAGATCACCGCAAACACATTGCGCGCCTTGACGGTCTTCTGCTCGGGAACGCTGAAGCTGGCGGCCTGGGCCACCACCGCCGGGTTTATCGGAGCCAGGGCTTTTCGAATCAGCTCAATGCTGCGATTGCGTACCACAAGAAAGCGCGCAGATTCGGGCAACCACGCCACCAGAACCAGCGTCAGAATCAACGGCAGCACTCCGCCAATCAGCAGCAGGCTGTGCCAGCCATACATCGGGATCAGCTTGGCCGAGATAAACCCGCCTCCCGCCATCCCCAGATTGAAGCCGCAGAACATGCTGGTCACCAGCAAGGATTTGTGGCGCTCAGGGGTGTATTCCGACAGCAAGGTGGTGGCATTGGGCATCCCGGCGCCCAGCCCCAGGCCAGTCAAAAAGCGCAGTACCAGCAGTTGATCAACATTGGTGCTGTAGGCCGATGCCAGGCTGAACCCGCCAAACACCAACACAGCAACGACCAGCACCACTTTGCGTCCGAAGCGGTCCGCCAATGGCCCCGAGCCCAGGGCGCCGAACACCATGCCGATCAGCGCGGCACTCATCACCGGGCCGAGGCTGGCGCGGTCAATCCCCCAGTCCTGGGACAGGGCCGGGGCGATAAACCCCATTGCCGCCGTGTCCAGGCCATCGAGGAACACAATCAGGAAACACAGGATCACCACGCGCCATTGGTAGCGCGACAGCGGTTGAGCGTTGATAAACGACTGCACATCAAGGCAGTTGCCTACAGGGGACTGAGGTGAGTTCATTATTTTTATTCCGGGTAAAAACCAGGGCGAACGGAAACCGGCCAATGGCTGGCGGCTCACACTAAAAAATGTCCAGAGGGAATCAGAGGATTTTCGGGCGACTGCGCAACAACAGTGTCAAAGACTGGCAGATGGAAGTGCTCATGGCATGTGGCCTCTTCGTTATTATTTTGTGCGGCCCCAGAATAAGTACTTGAGCAGACTGCAAGCAGGGTTGCGCTGTGGCGACATTAATCAGCGCACCGCCAACCTGCAATTCGATAAACGCTTAACTGTGCGTTTATCGAACGCTTAGTGCCCATGGCATCAACTAAACAGCTGGGTGCTCAACTCGCGACTGGCATTGAGCATGATCGGCAAAAACCGCTGTTCCAGCTCCGTGCGCGTCACCCGCCCCGCATGGGTGCTGACGTTCAGGGCTGCCAGCACCTGCCCCGAAGCGTCGTACACCGGAACGGCAATCGAGCGCAGCCCTTGCTCCAGCTCCTGATCGACAACACACCAACCTTGCTCGCGCACCTGCTGCAGACATTCAAGCAGCGCCTCGGGGGTGTGCAAGGTACGGCTGGTTTTGGCCTGGAACTCGCCATGGGCAAGGTACTCGTGCAGCGTCACGTCATCCAGCGCCGCCAGCAGGATGCGCCCCATCGACGTGCAGTACGCCGGCAAGCGGCCACCGACCGAAAGGTCCACCGAAATCAGGCGCTGGGTCGTCGCCGAGCGGGCGATATAGAGAATGTCGTCACCTTCGAGGGTCGCCATGTTGCACGCCTCGTGCAATTGCTCACTCATGCGATCCAGATACGGTTGGGCCGTGACCGCCAGCGGCGTTGACGACAGATAGGCATGGCCCAACGTCAGCACTTTGGGCAGCAGGGAATAGGTTCGGCCATCGGTCGTGGCATAACCCAGCTTGATCAGGGTGTACAGGCACCGGCGCACTGCGGCCCGCGGAATTTCGGTGCGATGGCTGATCTGGGCAATGGTCAGATGCCGCTTGCGCTCCTGAAACGCCTGCACCACAGCCAGGCCTCGGGCCAGGGACGACATAAAGTCAGGATCACCGGTAAACGCCTGAATGCGCTTGGCGGGCGACGCCACAATCGGCGGTGCGATACTGGCAACGGCATTGCGCAGTTGATCATTCATTCCCAACCCCCAGCTTCAGCTATTTATAGTTATGACATGCCGGGCGATTATCGAACCGTTGATCGATAATCGCAATCGTGCCTGTGCACAGGGCAACGAAACGGCGCACAACGCCCGTGAATGACTGTAGCTAGACACCGACGAGTGATGGCCAATGGCCTGACTCTTATTAAAATCATCCGTTGACCACAAACAAGTGGATCAATGATAGAAAACGTCTGCTTATATGAACCTTGGGGAAGTCCATTGCCGCAGTTAAATAACTTGAAGGTTCAATTAGCCAGTAACGGATTAATAGAGCGGTGACATGCCTCGGCTTGTAAACTTTCAATTATTTGTTACACGCCACTCACTGGGAAGTTGACGCACGCGAAGTTATTCGGCGATAGTAGCAGCACGCCTCAACCCTTGAGGATTGCAAGTGATTGAGAGCACAAGGTCAAGCCTGTGCGGCAGATTGGATCCAGCCAACTCGTTGTGTTCAATAGCCACTCGCGGCTTATCCGCAAAGTTCATCGTGTGTAGTTTCCCTTTGGGGTGAACACTTACAAACGGCGACGTTCATGGTTTATTCGTGACGTGGCTGCGTGCATCACATGAGGTGTTTAAGTACGACGCTGTTAATAGTCAGTTGTCTTATTGACCGGCATTCGTCAAATGAATCGAACTCCTCGTGCACGGTGCTTCACCAGGTTTAATCTCAACACAATTAGGTAAGACAGTGACGAAAGACGAACTGCGCGCAGAACTTGAGCGTCAGGAACAACGTTTCAAGGATGTTTACGGCGGCGAAGTGACTACCTATGCCGCCCGGCCCGAGCCCGAGCGCAAACCATGGCGCAAGCGTGCCAGCCTGCTCGACCAGGCATTCTCTGAAGAACTCCAGAAAATAGAAAAAGAGCTGAAAACCGGGGACTCCTGACCTCAGGCCTGAAAATCTGCAGGAACTGCCGCCTGCCCCCTTGCTTCCTGGCCATTTGCATGAATGGCACGGCTCTTTGGTGCGCCTGGGACACATCGATCATGCCGCACCCGCAGATTTGAGAAATTTCATGTACTTGAATCAGACCTGTGCAAGGGCTTGAGCTCCCCCTGCGAAAACCCTTACAGCCTTTGCTGTCAGCGGTTCGAAGGGTATTTCCTACGCCCGTTGGCCGAAGCTACTTACGAGCTTTTTCATTTATAGATGTTACCAACGGGCAGCAAGTGCATTGATTAGCGGGGTTTTCTGGCATAATCCGCCCCCCTTTATGACCGTGTCAGAAAACCTTCATGATCGATCTATTAAGCGGATTGGACGCCTGGGTTCTTATCAGCCTCTTCTTCGCCCTAGCCTTTGTTCTCGCGTTTGAGTTCATAAACGGCTTTCATGACACCGCGAACGCGGTAGCGACTGTCATCTACACCAAAGCCATGCCGCCTCACCTGGCGGTATTCTTTTCCGGTGTGTTCAACTTCCTCGGCGTTCTGCTAGGCGGGGTCGGCGTGGCATATGCCATCGTCCACCTGCTGCCGGTAGAGCTTCTGGTGAATGTAAACACCGGACATGGCCTGGCCATGGTGTTCTCCCTGCTTGCTGCAGCTATCACCTGGAACCTGGGCACCTGGTACTTCGGGATTCCCGCGTCGAGCTCCCACACCCTGATCGGTTCGATTCTGGGTGTCGGCCTGGCCAACGCCCTGATCAGCGGAATTCCGGTGAGCGACGGTGTTAACTGGCAGAAGGCTATCGATATCGGAGCCTCCCTGGTGTTCTCGCCAATGGCCGGTTTCCTGGTTGCAGGCCTGGTATTGATTGCCCTCAAGTGGTGGCGTCCAGCGTCCAAGATGCACAAAACGCCAGACCAACGCCGCAAGATGGACGACAAAAAGCACCCGCCGTTCTGGAACCGTCTGGTTCTGGTGATCTCGGCCATGGCCGTGAGCTTTGTTCACGGTTCCAACGATGGCCAGAAAGGCATCGGCCTGATCATGCTGGTACTGATCGGCATCGTGCCAAGCGCTTTCGTTCTGGATCTGAACAGCACCACGTATCAGATCGAACGTACTCGCGACGCCACCCTGCACCTGAGCCAGTTCTATCAGCGCAACAATGCTTCGCTGACCGAATTCCTGGCACTGGGCAAAAGCGTAAAAGGCGACTTGCCGGATCAGTTCAGCTGCAACCCGCAGCAAACCGAACCGACCATCGAGGCGCTGCTGAGCTCATTGAAAGGCGTAGCGGACTACCATTCGATCCCGGCTGAAAAGCGTATAGAGATCCGTCGCTACCTGCTTTGCCTGGACGACACCGCCAAGAAAGTCAGCAAATTGCCAGTGCTTGATTCCCGCGAAAAAGCGGACCTCGAAAAGCTGCGTAAAGACCTGACCGCCACCACCGAATACGCCCCGTTCTGGGTGATTCTGGCTGTAGCTCTGGCCTTGGGCCTGGGCACAATGGTGGGCTGGAAGCGTGTGGTTAAAACCATCGGTGAGAAGATCGGCAAGCAAGGCATGACCTATGCCCAAGGCATGGCGGCTCAGATCACCACGGCTTTTGCCATCGGTATGGCCAACATCTTCTCCCTGCCGGTATCCACGACGCACATTCTGTCCTCGGGTGTAGCGGGTACCATGGTTGCCAACAAAAGCGGCCTGCAAGGCGGCACGATCAAGACCATCCTGATGGCGTGGGTGCTGACCTTGCCCGCCACCATCGCACTGTCTGCAACGCTGTTCTGGCTGGCTTCCAAAGTACTCGCCTGATTCTGCGCTGCACAAAAAAGGTACGACCCTCACGGGCCGTACCTTTTTTTATGGGCAAAATCTGTGGGAGCGAGCCGGCTCGCGAAAGTCCCAAGGGCTGCGCGATTAACCCGTAAGCACACGTTATCGTTAACGGCCTCGCGAGCAGGCTCGCTCCCACATGTAGATACCTGTGTTCCTACAGAAGGACGTACAAAAAAGACCCGCAAAAAAATAGGCGACCGAAGTCGCCCAAAATGCCTTGCGTGCTCATACCCCGTAAAGACTCGGCGCTATTTGCGCTTCTGGGAGTCTTTCCAGATAAAAATGCCCAGACCGGCAAAGAACAAAACCATGAGGCCGACGGTAAGTACCCCGGCGATAACCACATTATCGAGAAACATGACGGCCTCCTGTGCGTGTCTGTGTGTTGCAGCCAGATTAACCACACGCGCAGGTGCAGGACTTGACCGGGATCAATAGTGATCCACGACCAGACCGGGCCTGGAGGAAATAGTTGACGCAGATCAGCGAAAACCAGGGAGGGTCAGCGCTTTTTCGGTTTTTTCTTCGGCTTTTTCGCAACCTTTGCTAATGGCATCGCCTGCTCGAACGCTTTGCGCACTTCGTTCAAACGTTTTTCCTTGAGGTCGTGTACACGCTTGGCGCGCTCGGCGCCCAGGTCGACCAGATTGGTATCTTGGCTCATAAGAAGTTTCAAACCGCTGTCAGTGTGTTTCAGTGCGCCAATAATGCGACGCACGCGCACCGCTGGCCAGAAAAAAGACCTATACCTTGATATCGACCCACAACCCCTGACGCTGCGTCCCGTCGATCACAGGTGAAACCGCCGCCGTAGCCTCCAGGTTCTGCGCCTCATCCGGCCTCCCCTCGCCTGTATCTTCCTGGGCTTCACGACGGCGTTTGTCATGTTGGCGTTGTTGCTCTTCGCGTAACAATAGCGCGGCCTGATCGGTGTCGTGGTTCTTCAGGTCGATTGCACATTCACCGGAGCTGGCCTGTGCGGCGGTCACGGGAGGAATGTCTGGCCGGGGCCGGACCGGGTCCTGCCCGGAGGTAATGGGGACAGCGCCCAGCGGCAAGATTGACGGCAACATGGTTATTGTTCTCCTGTCTTCAGGCTGTCGGCGGCTGACCAGGGACGCCACCCGTCTAAAACTGCCGTCGGTTTTCTTAATAAGCAGGGCAGCTTTTTATGAGAGTCCTTTGGACTGAGGCCTCTGTTCCGTTAATATACTCGGCTTTTTCAAAGCGGGAGTCAGGCAGCATGGCGCAGCAGTATCAACCGGGGCAACGCTGGATTAGTGACAGCGAAGCAGAGCTAGGTTTAGGCACCGTTCTGGCACAGGACGGTCGCTTGTTGACCGTGCTCTATCCGGCCACTGGCGAAACCCGCCAATATTCGCTGCGCAACGCACCGCTCACGCGTGTACGGTTCTCGCCGGGTGACACCATCATCCACTTCGAAGGCTGGAAGATGACCGTGCGCGAAGTCGAAGACGTCGACGGCCTGATGGTCTATCACGGGCTTAACGAGCACAACGAAGCCGTCACCCTGCCAGAAACCCAACTGTCGAACTTTATCCAGTTCCGTCTGGCCAGCGACCGTCTGTTCGCCGGGCAAATCGACCCGCTGTCCTGGTTCTCCCTGCGCTACCACACCCTCGAACACACCAGCCGTCAACTGCAATCGCCGCTGTGGGGCCTGGGTGGCGTGCGTGCACAACCGATTGCACACCAACTGCACATCGCCCGCGAAGTGGCAGACCGTATCGCGCCGCGTGTTTTGCTGGCTGACGAAGTGGGCCTGGGTAAAACCATCGAAGCCGGCCTGGTAATTCACCGCCAATTGCTCAGTGGCCGCGCCAGCCGCGTCCTGATCGTCGTCCCGGAAAACCTGCAGCACCAGTGGCTGGTTGAGATGCGTCGGCGCTTCAACCTCGAAGTGGCACTGTTCGACGAAGAGCGCTTTATCGAAAGCGACGCCAGCAACCCCTTCGAAGACAGCCAGTTGGCACTGGTTGCCCTGGAGTGGCTGGTTGACGACCCCAAGGCCCAGGCCGCGCTGTTTGACGCTGAATGGGACCTGCTGGTGGTCGACGAAGCGCACCACCTGGTGTGGCACGAAGACAACGTCAGCCCTGAATACGGCCTGGTGGAACAACTGGCCGGCGTGATCCCGGGTGTTCTGCTGCTCACCGCAACCCCGGAGCAATTGGGGCAGGACAGCCACTTTGCGCGCCTGCGCCTGCTGGACCCGAATCGCTTCCACGATCTGGCCGCCTTCCGCGCCGAAAGCGAGAACTACCGTCCGGTAGCTCAGGCCGTACAGGAGCTGCTGGACAAGGGCCGCCTGTCACCTGAAGCCCATAAAACCATTCACGGTTTTCTCGGAGCCGAAGGCGATACCCTGCTGGCCGCGGTCAATGAGGGCGATGCCGAGGCAAGCGCCCGCCTGGTACGCGAGCTGCTGGACCGCCACGGCACCGGCCGCGTGCTGTTCCGTAACACCCGCGCGGCCATCCAGGGTTTCCCGGAGCGCAAACTGCACGCCTACCCGCTGCAGTGCCCGGACGAATACCTCGAACTGCCGCTGGGTGAACACGCCGAGCTGTACCCTGAAGTCAGCTTCCAGGCCCAGCCGGACGCTACGGATGAAGAGCGCTGGTGGCGCTTCGACCCTCGGGTTGAATGGCTCACCGACACGCTGAAAATGCTCAAGCGCACCAAAGTACTGGTGATCTGCGCCCACGCTGAAACTGCCATGGACCTGGAAGACGCCCTGCGCGTACGTTCAGGCATTCCTGCGACGGTCTTCCACGAAGGCATGAACATTCTTGAGCGCGACCGTGCTGCAGCCTACTTCGCAGATGAAGAATTCGGCGCCCAAGTGCTGATCTGCTCCGAAATCGGCAGCGAAGGTCGCAACTTCCAGTTTGCTCACCACCTGGTGCTGTTCGACCTGCCGTCGCACCCGGACCTGCTGGAGCAGCGTATCGGCCGTCTGGACCGTATCGGCCAGAAGCACATCATCGAACTGCACGTGCCGTACCTTGAAACCAGCCCGCAACAGCGCCTGTTCCAGTGGTACCACGAAGCGCTGAATGCCTTCCTCAACACCTGCCCGACCGGCAACGCCCTCCAGCACAAGTTCGGCCCACGCCTGCTGCCGTTGCTTGAAGCTGCCGACGACCAGGAGTGGCAAGCGCTGATCGACGAAGCACGCCTTGAGCGCGAGCGTCTCGAGCAAGAACTGCACACCGGCCGTGACCGTTTGCTGGAGCTCAACTCCGGCGGCTCAGGTGAAGGCGAAGCACTGGTTGAAGCGATCCTTGAGCAAGACGATCAGTTCACCCTGCCGATCTATATGGAAACCCTGTTCAACGCCTTTGGCATCGACAGCGAAGACCATTCCGAAAACGCGCTGATCCTCAAGCCAAGCGAGAAAATGCTCGACGCCAGCTTCCCTCTGGGCGACGACGAAGGCGTGACCATCACCTACGATCGCAACCAGGCCCTGTCGCGCGAAGACATGCAGTTCATCACCTGGGAACACCCGATGGTGCAAGGCGGCATGGACCTCGTGTTGTCTGGCTCGATGGGCAACACCGCCGTCGCACTTATCAAGAACAAGGCCCTGAAGCCCGGCACTGTGCTGCTCGAGCTGATTTACGTCAGTGAAGTGGTTGCCCCGCGTTCGCTGCAACTGGGTCGCTACCTGCCCCCGGCGGCCCTGCGCTGCCTGCTCGATGCCAACGGTAACGACCTGTCGTCCCGCGTGGCCTTCGACACATTGAACGAACAACTGGAAAGCGTACCGCGCGCCAGCGCCAACAAGTTCGTTCAGGCCCAGCGCGAACAGTTGACGCCGAAGATCAACGCCGGTGAAGCCAAGATCGCGCCACGTCACGCAGAGCGCGTGGCCGAAGCCCAACGCCGTCTGGCAGCAGACACCGAAGAAGAGCTTGCACGCCTGACCGCCTTGCAGGCAGTCAACCCGAGCGTACGTGACAGCGAACTGGTTGCCTTGCGCAAACAGCGCGAACAAAGCCTGGCCATGCTTGAAAAAGCCGCCCTGCGCCTTGAAGCCATTCGTGTGCTGGTAGCGGGCTAAAAAGCCCTGACCTGTGGGAGCGGGAAAGCCCGCTCCCACATTTTTTTGCTAGCCCCGACCTGACGTAACTGACTATAAAACACCGCCCTAATAACAAAATGATCGCCATCATTTTGCCATCACCCCTGCCGCCCCCAATCCAGCTTCTATACTCGACCCCAAGCTAGCACCTGACGACTAGCGCGAACCGCCGAGGCGAGCAATGGAGAGACTGGGGTTACAACTGATGGGGGAGCCTGCAGAACAAGGCCAGTTGCTGTTACTCAACGGCCATAATCCCTACCTGGTATTACTCGCCTGCCTGGTCGCCACTGCGGCTTGCCTGGCCACGCTGTATCTGGTTGAACGCGCCGGCAATGCGGATAGAGCCCTCAGTGAAACTGTATGGCGATGGATTGCTGTCGGTTGTCTGGCCAGCGGGATCTGGGCCATGCACTTCATCTGCATCCTGGCATTCGCGCCCCCTGTTGCCACTCGCTACAGCATCGGCACCGCCATTGGCGCCCTACTCATGTCCCTGATCGCAGCCATCGCTGTCGTACAAGCCCTGCACCGCACAACCTACTGGCGCTCACTCCATCAGCTTTTGAAACTCGCCCTGTGTATTGGCGCCGCAGTCGCCATGCTCAGCATTCAGCTCACCAGCATGCCGACGCTCACCGCCCCCCTGGCGGACAGTTCAGGCAACCCACACTGGCAACTGGCCCTTGCGGTGGCCGTGGTGGTGCTGTTGTTGATTGGCAGCAGCGCCAGCGCCGCACTGGTCGACAAGAAACTGCAACTCAAGGAGCACGACCTGAGGCGGGTCAACGCCCTGCTGAGCCAGCTCGACCAGGCGCGTGCGTCCTTGCAGCAAGTCGCGCATTACGACCCCTTGACCAACCTGATCAACCGCCGCGGCTTCAACCAGCTATTTGCTGAAAAACTCAGTGATTGCGCCGCAAGGAACAGCAAGCTGGCCGTGATGTTCCTCGACATTGACCACTTCAAGCGCATCAATGACAGCCTGGGTCACGATGCGGGGGATGAGCTGCTCAAGACGATCGCCGCCCGCATCAAGCACTCCACCCGCAGCCACAATGACGTGGTCGCGCGTTTTGGCGGTGACGAGTTCTGTATTTTGATCAATCTCAACCATCGCGATGAAGCGCAAAGCATGGCTCAGCGCATCATGCTCAAATTGAAAGAGCCCATCGAACTGTCAGGACGCCAAATGGTGATGACCACCAGCATTGGCATCAGCGTGTTCCCGGATGACGGTACAAACAGTGCTGAACTGCTCAAGCATGCGGATCTGGCCCTTTACCAGTCCAAGGGCAGCGGGCGTAACAACCTGAACTTCTTCAGCTCCAACCTCAAGACCCGCGCCTCGCTGGAGCTGCAAATAGAGGAAGAACTGCGCAGTGCGTTGAACGAAGACAAGGAGCTGTTCCTGCAGTACCAGCCCATCTTCGACCTCAAGAATGGCCAGGTGGCCAAGCTTGAGGCCCTGATCCGCTGGCAACACCCCGAACACGGCCTGCTCGGCCCTGAACGCTTCATCGGCATCGCCGAGGCCAACGGGCTTATCGCCGATCTGGACCATTGGGTGCTGCGCAAAGCCTGCCATGACCTTGCTGCCCTTTCCCTCCAGGGATGGCAACATCTGGGGGTCGCGGTGAATTGCTCGGCGCGCAATCTGGTGCGGGTAGAGCTGGCCGACGAAATCGAAAGCGCGCTGCGCTCATCCGGGATTGCGGCGCACCGGCTGGAACTGGAAGTCACGGAAAACGCCCTGATGTGCAATCTGAGCAGCACTTCGCAGCTGTTACGCCAGATCCGTGCCCTTGGCGTGTCATTGTCCATTGATGACTTCGGTACCGGCTATTCCTCCCTCGCCTACCTCAAGCGGCTGCCGCTCAACACCTTAAAAATTGACCGCTCGTTCATCCAGGACATCCCGACCTCAAGTCAGGACATGGAAATCGTCCAGGCCATTATCGTCATGGCCCACACCCTGCACCTGCAAGTGGTCACCGAGGGTGTCGAAACTACCCAGCAATTCGAGTTCCTCAACCAGTACGGGTGCGATTTTATCCAGGGCTATCTGCTCAGCCGCCCCGTGAACTTCGAGGCGCTGCAAGAAACTCTCGAACAGCTCAACAAAAGCCCTGTCCCCGTAGCGGATTACGCCACCTTCATTCCCGTCAGCCAGTAAGCCGCATCTGTTCTCCAGACACAAAAAAACGCCACAGTAGCAACTGTGGCGTTTCTCTACGGCAAATTGCCACTACCTGAAACCGGGTTACTGGCCTACACACTCCGGGCTCTTCACAGCAGTGCAATAAAATGCGCCTGTTTGGTGCAAGGGGTTATTTTTGCGCCCTTTCCTGGACCATTACCCACGGCGAAACCACCACTGCCCATAGCTGCGGGTCACGTTCAAGAACGTCTAGCGCCTGCGCTTCAGTCATCTTGCCAAGTAACCCGGAGGCCATCCAGGCCGCGACTTTCTCTGCATCATCCTGAGTCACGGCCTGCGCCGCCTCAATCAAGTCCAGCCCGGGTTCAACCCATAGCAGATCGCCTTTGGCGAAGAAGGGCTGCAAGGCTTTCCATTCGATAGTTGAGGTCTCGCCAAGCAGCTTGGCATAGAGGGTGCTAGGTTCTTGATTCATGGGTTTCACCGGGTAAAAAAATCGGCGCAATGATAACGCCACCCACCCGGTAGAAAAACCCGGATTTTCAGGTACAGAAACGAGGAAAGAGGGAAAGTCCAAGGACAGGCACGTTGATTCGGCAACATTCTGATAACTATCAACAGCCTTATCCGCCGCGATTCTGTCTCTTTCTTTCGTTTAAGCGACATTTCCTGTTTTTTCCCTCGCCAGTACGCTGTTCAAGCGTTGAAGCGGCGCTCTACACTGTACCGGTACAGTTGCAGGGGGGATTGACCGGGAATTTCGCTAGTTGAGAAGACCCGGTCCGGCTGCCTTGGCTTCCAGGACTATAAAAATTACAACAGAAGAGTGGAGCACCAATAAAGATGGCTACGAAGCAGATTACTAAACTGTTTGCCGCTATGGTTTTGGCCGGGTTCGCCAGCCATTCATTTGCCGCAGACACCATCAAGATCGGTATCGCAGGTCCAAAAACCGGGCCTCTGACTCAGTACGGCGACATGCAGTTTGCTGGTGCAAAAATGGCCATCGAACAAATCAACGCCAAGGGCGGCGTTGATGGCAAAAAGCTTGAAGCGGTTGACTACGATGACGCCTGCGACCCGAAACAAGCGGTGGCCGTTGCCAACAAAGTGGTCAATGACGGTATTAAATTTGTAGTCGGTCACCTGTGCTCAAGCTCCACTCAGCCTGCTTCGGACATCTACGAAGACGAAGGCATCATCATGATTACCCCGGCCGCCACCGGCCCGGAAATCACCGCCCGCGGTTACAAAATGATCTTCCGCACCATCGGTCTGGACAGCGCCCAGGGCCCTGCAGCCGGTAACTACATCGCGGATCACGTAAAACCGAAAATCGTTGCGGTATTGCACGACAAACAGCAATACGGTGAAGGCATCGCCACCGCCGTTAAAAAGACCCTGGAAGACAAAGGCGTCAAAGTCGCAGTCTTTGAAGGCGTCAACGCTGGCGAAAAAGACTATTCCTCTGTTATTGCCAAACTCAAGCAAGCCAACGTCGACTTCGTCTACTACGGCGGCTACCACCCGGAGCTGGGCCTGATCCTGCGCCAAGCCAAAGAGAAAGGCCTGAACGCCAAGTTCATGGGTCCTGAAGGTGTGGGCAACGAGTCCATCTCGCAAATCGCCCAAGGTGCTTCCGAAGGCCTGCTGGTTACCCTGCCAAAAGCGTTCGACGCCGACCCTGCCAACAAGGCTCTGGTTGAAGCCTTTGCTGCCAAAAAGCAGGACCCTACCGGCCCATTCGTGTTCCCGGCATACGCCGCGGTTGAAGTAATTGCCGGTGGTATCGAGCAAGCCAAAAGCGAAGACCCGACCAAAGTCGCTGAAGCTATCCACAAAGGCACTTACAAAACGCCAACCGGCAACCTGAAGTTTGACGCCAAGGGTGACGTCGAAGATTTCAAATTCGTGGTCTACGAATGGCACTTCGGCAAGCCTAAAACCGAAGTAAGCCCTCAGTAAGAGCCAGCTTGCGGCCTGACATTCAAAGCCCACTGCGCTAGCGGTGGGTTTTGTTTTACGGGCCTTTGTCGTACGGATAATGAGCCGCACTTTCGTGATCCGAAAGTCGGCCCACCTGAAAATCTTTAAAACCGTCACCAGCGGTTCGCTGGCAGAAGACCTGTGCTCAAAGTGGGTGAAAACCCATACAGCCCGGGCCGGAAAATGACTCCACCAGTGAAATGCGTCTCAGGTTTTTAGGAGCTTTGTAATGCCTGACATCTATCACTTCTTCCAAATGCTGGTTAACGGCCTCAACGTTGGCAGCACCTATGCCTTGATCGCCATCGGCTACACGATGGTTTACGGCATTATTGGAATGATCAACTTCGCCCACGGCGAGGTGTACATGATTGGTTCCTATATTGCGTTTATCGCCATTGCCGGCCTGACCATGATGGGTCTGGACAGCGTGCCACTGCTGCTGACTGCCGCGTTTCTCGCCAGCATCGTGGTCACCAGCGCTTACGGCTACAGCATTGAACGGGTTGCCTACCGTCCGCTGCGTGGCAGTAACCGTCTGATCCCTCTGATTTCTGCCATCGGCATGTCGATCTTCCTGCAAAACACCGTGCTACTGGCACAAGACTCAAAAGACAAATCGATCCCCAACCTGATCCCCGGCGGTTTCACCTTTGGCCCAGGAGGCGCCAGCGAAGTTATCGTCTCCTACATGCAGATTGTGGTCTTCGTCGTCACCTTCCTCGCAATGCTTGGTCTGACCCTGTTCATCTCTCGCTCACGCATGGGCCGCGCCTGCCGCGCCTGCGCCGAAGACATGAAGATGGCCAACCTGCTGGGCATCAATACCAACAACGTCATTGCGCTGACCTTCGTGATCGGTGCTGCCCTGGCCGCCGTTGCGGCGGTGCTGATCAGTGTGCAATACGGCGTGATCAACCCTAACGCGGGTTTCCTGGTAGGCCTTAAAGCCTTCACCGCTGCGGTATTGGGCGGGATCGGCAGCATTCCCGGCGCGATGCTCGGTGGCCTGGTGCTCGGTGTGGCTGAAGCCTTTGGTGCCGATATCTTTGGCGACCAGTACAAAGACGTAGTGGCTTTTGGCTTGCTGGTGCTGGTGCTGCTGTTCCGTCCGACCGGCATCCTGGGGCGTCCGGAGATTGAAAAAGTATGACTAGGAATCTTAAGTCGGCGCTCTTCAGCGCCCTGTTGGTCTGGGCCGTAGCCTACCCGGTTCTCGGTCTCAAACTGACTATCGTCGGGATCAACATCGAAGTTCACAACACCAGCACCTTTACCCTGAGCGTGATCGCGATCTGCTCCTTGCTGATGTTTGTGCGCGTGTTTTTCAACCAGCAATTGAGCACGGCCTGGAAAAACTCTCCCAGCCTGCCCAAAGTACCTGCCAAGGCCACCAACTTCCTGACCCTGCCCAGCACACAGCGCTGGATCATCCTCGGTCTGGTCATGGTGGCACTGGTCTGGCCGTTCTACGGCTCGCGCGGTGCTGTAGACATTGCTACGCTGATCCTGATCTACGTAATGCTCGGCCTGGGCCTGAACATCGTGGTCGGCCTGGCCGGCCTGCTGGACCTGGGTTATGTCGGGTTCTATGCCGTGGGTGCCTACACCTACGCCCTGCTCTCGCATTACTTCGGCCTGAGCTTCTGGGTCTGCCTGCCGCTGGCTGGCCTGATGACAGCCACCTTCGGCCTGCTGCTCGGTTTCCCGGTACTGCGCTTGCGAGGCGACTATCTGGCCATCGTGACCCTGGGCTTCGGTGAAATAATCCGCCTGTTCCTGCGTAACCTGACGGACATCACCGGCGGGCCAAACGGTATCAGCAATATCCCGAAACCAACGTTGTTCGGCCTCAGCTTCGACAGGACCGCCGCCGAAGGCATGCAAACCTTTCACGAATACTTTGGCATCGCCTACAACTCGATCAACAAGGTCATTTTCCTGTACCTGATCGCGCTGGTACTGGTGCTGCTGGTGCTGTTCGTGATCAACCGCCTGCTGCGCATGCCTATCGGCCGTGCCTGGGAAGCGCTGCGCGAAGACGAAATTGCCTGCCGTGCCCTGGGCCTGAACCCGACTGTGATCAAGCTGTCGGCCTTTACCCTGGGTGCAACCTTCGCAGGTTTTGCCGGCAGCTTCTTTGCCGCGCGCCAGGGCCTGGTGACACCGGAATCGTTCACCTTCCTTGAGTCGGCGATCATTCTGGCCATCGTGGTACTGGGCGGCATGGGCTCGCAACTGGGTGTCATCCTGGCGGCCGTGGTCATGATCCTGCTGCCGGAAATGATGCGTGAATTCAGCGAATACCGGATGCTGCTGTTCGGAGCCCTGATGGTGCTGATGATGATCTGGCGTCCGCAAGGCCTGCTGCCAATGCAACGTCCTCACCTGGAGCTGCGAAAATGAGCCGCGAGTTACTGAAAGTCAGCGGCCTGAGCATGCGCTTTGGCGGCTTGTTGGCGGTGAATGGCGTGGCCCTGACCGTCAAGGAAAAACAGGTGGTGTCGATGATCGGCCCTAACGGCGCCGGCAAGACCACCGTATTCAACTGCCTGACCGGTTTTTACAAACCGTCTGCGGGCAGCATCCTGCTTGATGGTGAGTCGATTGAAGGCTTGCCGGGCCACGAGATTGCGCGCAAAGGCGTGGTTCGCACCTTCCAGAACGTACGCCTGTTCAAGGACATGACGGCCGTTGAGAACTTGCTGATTGCACAGCATCGCCACCTCAACACCAACTTCCTGTCAGGCCTGTTCAAAACCCCGTCATTCCGCAAAAGCGAACGTGATGCCCTGGACTACGCCGCGTACTGGCTGGACAAGGTCCACCTGACCGAGTTCGCCAACCGCCCGGCGGGCACCCTGGCCTACGGACAACAGCGACGCCTGGAAATCGCCCGCTGCATGATGACGCGCCCGCGCATTCTTATGCTCGACGAGCCGGCGGCCGGCCTGAACCCCAGGGAAACCGAAGACCTCAAAGCGCTGATCAGCGTATTGCGCAATGAACACAACGCCACCGTGCTGTTGATTGAGCACGACATGAAACTGGTCATGAGCATTTCCGACCATATCGTGGTGATCAACCAGGGCACGCCTTTGGCTGACGGGACGCCGGAACAGATCCGCGATAACCCTGAAGTGATCAAAGCCTATTTGGGGGAAGCGTAAATGCTGCAATTTGAAAACGTTTCGACCTTTTACGGCAAGATCCAGGCCCTGCACGGTGTCAACGTCGAGGTCCGTCAGGGCGAAATCGTTACCCTGATCGGCGCCAACGGTGCAGGCAAATCGACCTTGATGATGACTCTGTGCGGTTCGCCGCAAGCCCACAGCGGCAGCATCCGCTACCTGGGCGAAGAGCTGGTGGGACTGACCTCGGCGCAGATCATGCGCAAAAGCATCGCCGTTGTACCTGAAGGGCGCAGGGTGTTTGCTCGCCTGACCGTGGAAGAGAACCTCGCCATGGGCGGGTTCTTTACCGGCAAGCAAGAGTATGAAGAGCAAATGGACAAGGTTTTGCACTTGTTCCCGCGCCTCAAAGAACGCTTCAACCAACGCGGCGGCACCATGTCCGGTGGCGAGCAGCAAATGCTCGCCATTGGCCGCGCCTTGATGAGCAAGCCCAAGCTGCTGTTGCTTGACGAGCCATCACTGGGCCTGGCACCGATCATCATCCAGCAGATTTTCGACATCATCGAACAACTGCGAAGTGAAGGTGTAACGGTGTTTCTGGTGGAGCAAAACGCCAACCAGGCACTGAAAATTGCTGACCGCGCCTACGTGCTGGAAAACGGCCGGGTGGTCATGCAAGGCACCGGGGAGCAACTGCTCAACGATCCTAAAGTGCGTGACGCATATCTGGGCGGCTAAACCTGCCTGCGACACAAAACGGCCCTTCGGGGCCGTTTTTTATTTAACGGCTCATAATCTGTAGCCGCTGACGAGGAACGAAGGCTGCGCAGCCTCGCCGAGCTCCTCACCTCAGCGGCCACATGAAAATAATTCAGATGGGGTGTAACAACTCGCCACCTCGTCTCTCTAGTGGGGTAAGCCGGCAGCAATCGCTACCGGGTCTCTGGAGAGTCACCATGAACAACAAAACTACCCGCACCCTGTCCGCCGCCGCCCTGGCACTTGCCTTGGGCTCTGCTCTGAGCATCGCCGCCCTGCCCGCCCAGGCTGCTGGCGATATGGAGAAGTGCTTCGGGGTTGCCATGAAAGGCCACAACGATTGCGCCGCCGGTGCAGGCACTACCTGCGCAGGCACCGCCAAGACCGACCACCAGGCCAATGCCTGGAAACTGGTCCCTGAAGGCACCTGCGAGAAAACCGCCAGCAGCACCTCTGCGACCGGTTTTGGCCAACTCAAAGCGTTCACCGCCAAATCCTGATTCCCGTAGCCGAGTGTTGATGATGCACAGCCCGCTTGCTTCGCTCATCGCGCCTCGTGCGCCCCAGCTTGCGCCGCGTGCGGGGCTGGGGCTCAAGGCCGAGCATTTCCAGGATGTACTCGACACCCGGCCCGACGTCGGGTTCTTTGAGGTGCATGCAGAAAACTACATGGTTGCCGGTGGCCCTTTCCACCACTACCTGAACCTGATCCGCGAGCTGTACCCGCTCTCGATCCATGGCGTAGGCCTGTCGATTGGTGGCGAAAAGCCGCTAGATACCGAACACTTGAAACGCTTGAGCACTTTGCTCAAGCGCTACCAGCCACAGATGTTTTCCGAACATCTGGCGTGGTCCTCCCACGGGCCGTTTTTCCTTAATGACCTGCTGCCTTTGCGCTATGACACCGCCACCCTGACGCGGGTTTGCGCCCATGTGGACCAGGTGCAAGACCTGCTGCAGCGCCAGATCCTGCTGGAAAACCCCGCAACCTATATTGAGTTCGACGAGGCCCGCTTCGACGAAGCCGGTTTTATCCACGAAGTCATCAACCGCAGTGGCTGCGGGCTTTTGCTGGATGTAAACAACGTCTATGTGTCCTGCGTGAACCACGGTCGCGACCCCTTGGCCTACATCGATGCCTTGCCGTTACAAGCCGTTGGTGAGCTTCATCTGGCAGGTTTTGCTGAAGACACGGGCAACCCGGGCCAACGCCTGCTGATCGACAACCACGGAGCACCAGTCGATCAGGCGGTATGGGCGCTGTACCGGCAGGTACTCAATCGAACAGGTCCGATGGCCACCCTGATCGAACGCGACAACTGCCTGCCAGCACTTGCCGAACTGGTACAGGAAGCCCGACTCGCTGATGACTGTCTGCTCCGCGCACAGGTGCAAGCATGAATATGTACGATGACTTCAGCACGGCGCTGCTCAACCCCCTCGAACCCTGCCCGAGGGGTATTGCCTCCCATGACGGCGACGTTGACCGCCGCTTCTCTGTATATCGCAACAATGTCCAAAGCGGCCTGATCAACGCGCTGGCCACCAGCTACCCGGTGGTTTCACAGTTGGTCGGTGAAGCCTTTTTCCAGGCCATGGCGCAAATTTTCATTGCGAAATTCCCGCCCGACAACCCGGTCATGAGCACCTATGGCAGCCAGTTTTCTGACTTCATCAAGAGTTTTGCACCCGCCGACAGCGTGCCTTATCTGCCCGATATCGCCCGCCTCGAACGCTTGTGTGTGCAAGCCTTTCACGCCGCAGACGTGCGCGCAGTGAGCCCCCGATTACTGGCCCGGGCGCTCAACAACCCGGACGGCCTGGCCCAATTGCAGCTGCAGCTGCATCCCGGCGTCGCAGCCATGCATTCGCCCTACGCCATAGCGGCCTTGTGGGCGACTCACCAGCCCCAAGGGCAGATCAAGGGGCTTGACCCACGCCAACCACAAAGCACATTGGTGCTGCGCCACGGATTGCGAGTGGAGGTGTTCGCGGTCAGCGCGGGCTGCGCTGCTTTTGTACGCTTGATCAAAGACGGCAACGCCCTGGGCCTGGCCGCTGCGCATGCCCTGGAAGCCGACCCTGATTTTGACCTGAGCCAGGCCCTGGCGCTGTTGATTGCCCATGGCGCCATCACGGGCCTTCACCCTTGCTGCGAGGTTTCGCCATGAACACCCACTCTGCGCCGCCATCCCTGCTACACCGCTGGCTTGAGGGTGCGATCGAACTGATGCAACGCATCCCCCACTCGCTGATAGCCTTTGTCGCACGGTTTTCGATCGCGGCGGTGTTCTGGAAATCAGGCCAGACCAAGGTTGAAGGTTTGGCCATCGACCTGGTAAGCGGCACCTTTGAACCCGGCATCCCCCACCTGGCGGACTCTACGCTGTACTTGTTCAGTACCGAATACAAAGTCCCGCTGCTGTCACCCGAGATGGCCGCACACGCAGCGGCCTTCGGTGAGCACGTCTTCCCGGTGCTGATCCTGCTGGGGTTCGCCACCCGTTTCTCGGCGCTGGCGCTGCTGGGGATGACACTGACCATTCAGCTATTCATATACCCCGACGCCTACCCGACCCACGGCACCTGGATAGCGATCCTGTTGTACCTGATGGCCAGAGGCCCCGGCGTATTGTCGATTGATCATCTGATCGCCCGGGGTTTTCGTTAAAGCTGGTTAATTGCCTCACCACTGCGCTGGAACCAGCCTACAAGGTAGTCTGCCAAGACCTGCGTGCGCTTGGGCAAACCGCCCTGATACGGATGCACCAGATACATCGGGTTACTGCGTGTCTGATAGTCACGCAGCAGCCCGCACAAACGCCCGTCGGTCAATTCGGCATTGAGCATGTACGAGGGCAAACGGGCGATGCCGGCGCCGATCACCGCAGCCTTTTTCAGCAAACTGTAGTGGTTGCTGGCAAACGGCCCGGAGACCCGCACCCGGTGCAGTTCATGCTGGCGGTGGTACTGCCATTCTTCGCGGCCACTGTAGTGGCTGTTGAGCAGGCAGCGATGCTCGGCCAGTTGCTGCGGCGTGGTCGGTTCACCGTGTTGCTCAAGATAGGTCGGGCTGGCGCAAGTGACTTCGTGCCAGTTCAGCACGGGCTTGGCCACCAGTCGCTCGTGGCTGGCGACCTGGGAACGGATCGCCAGATCAAACCCCTCCCGTGCCATGTCGCGGTAGCTGTTGTTGAGTTCAAGCTCGATCTGCACCTCTGGGTAGTCTCGGGAAAACTCCAGCAACAGCGCATCAAAAAACGTTTCGCCCAAGGATACGGGCACAGTCATACGCACCGGGCCGGCCATGTCGTCCTTTAACCGAGCCAATGCCTGACGTGCCCGCTCCACTTGCACCACCAATGCCTGGGCCTGGGGCAATAACGCTGCGCCCGCTGCGGTCAGGCTCAAGCGCCTGGTGGTGCGGTGCAGCAATACCACCGAAAACCGGTCTTCCAGCAAACTGATGCGCTTGGACAGTTGCCCTTTACTGCAGCCCAATTGCTGGGCGGCCAAAGTGAAACTGCCCGCATCAATCAGCACCGCGAACGCCGCCAGATCATCCATTTCACTCATGGATTGTTTCCATATGAAAACCAAAGGTTGCCTATTAGCGCGCTTATCGCGCTAAAAAACCACCACTAGACTGGGCGCTCACCTCTTCCTTGAAGGAACACAGCATGAAAATCCTGTTGATCGGCGCTAACGGCACCATTGGTTCAGCCATTGATCGCGAACTGTCACCGCGCCATGAGATCGTGCGTATTGGCCGCAAAAACGGCGATTTTCAGGTGGACATCAGCGACAGCACATCGATCCGCACGCTGTTCGAACAGACCGGGCGTTTCGACGCGCTGATCTGTGCGGCAGGCAACGTCAACTTTGTGGCTCTGGACGAGATGAACGAAAAAGACTTTGCCCTGGGCTTGCAGGACAAATTGATGGGCCAGGTCAACTTGCTGCTGATCGGTCGCGAATTTGCCAACGATGGCGCCTCGTTCACCTTCACCAGCGGTGTGCTCAACCGCGAACCGATCCGCACCGGCAGCTCGGCGGCACTGGTCAACGCTGCGCTGGACGGTTTTGTAAAAGCGGCAGCCATTGAATTGCCACGCGGGATGCGGGTGAACTCGGTCAGCCCTACCGTGCTGGCAGAAGCCATGGGCAAATACGCGCCGTACTTCCGTGGTTTCAAACCGGTTGCAGCCGCAGATGTGGCGCTGGCCTACGCCAAAAGCGTGGAAGGCTTGCAGACCGGTCAGACCTACAACGTCGGCTGACCCAAAACCCAAATTTTCGGCCCCTGAAATCAATGTGGGGGCAGGCTGTTCGCGATGGCTTCAGCGTAGTTTCACTGACAAATCGCGTTGCCTGTATCGCGAGCAAGCCCGCTCCCACAAAGACCTCAGGCATCACCCGGTTCTACTTGTGATGCACGGCGAGCCTGAGTAACGTGGCGGCACCAGTCAGGAGTCCCAATGATGCGTGTCGCCCGTCCCTTAGTTTTGCTCGCCCTGCTGCCCGTGTTTGCGGGCTGCCAGATGTTCAGCAGCAAACCCGCCGATACCACTGCAGGCCAGACCCGCCTGCAAGGTGAGCTGGTTTCATCCAATGGCCAGCTAGTGTTCCAACCGTGCGTCGGCCAACAGCGCTATGTGGTGCGCGACAGTGCCAACACCACCCTCGTACAAGACGCTACGTATATGCCTGACGCACCGGGCAAATTGTTCGCAGACATCCGCGGCAGTTTTGTCGCCAGCAAAGCACCCGGCACTGACGGCGAAGTCGAGTTGCAACAGCTTTACCGCCTGGAGCGCAGCAGCACTGCCTGCCAGGACCCCAACTTCAAGCAACTGACCGTTCACGCCAACGGCAATGGCCCGGCGTGGGAAGTACAGGCCGGCGGCAAGGGCATGGTGCTTAAACGTCAGGGGCAGCCGGACCTGGCCCTGCCTTACGTTGAAGAACAGGTCGGCGATGGCCGTTTCTCCCTGTCCACCGAAGCCAACAATCAACGCATCGAACTGTGGGTTGCCCCACAACGTTGCACCGACAGCGCCAACGGCAGCGTGCAACATCTGGGCGCCGAATTGCGGATCAACGGTCAGGTCCAGCGCGGTTGCGGCTATTTTGGCGGTGCACGTAACGACTGATCGACGAGTGTTGCTGCATATGGCTGACGGTCGCGCGCCCATACAGCTTATAATCGCCCGTTGTTAAGGCTGCCAGGGTTTACCTGGCCCCGATATTGGACACTGTCATGTTACGAATCACCGAACTCAAGTTGCCGATCGACCATCCCGAAGAAGACCTGCGCCCTGCCATCCTGCAGCGCCTGGGCATCGCCAGTGATGACCTGCTCGATTTCACCTTGTTCAAGCGCAGCTACGATGCGCGTAAAAAATCATCCGAATTGTGCTTTATCTACACCATCGACCTGAGCGTGCGCGATGAAGCACCGTTGCTGGTCAAGTTCGCGGATGACCGTAACGTCAATCCGGCACCTGACGTCAGCTACAAAGTCGTCGGCCAGGCCCCGCAGGATTTGAACGAGCGTCCGATTGTGGTCGGCTTCGGTCCATGCGGTATTTTCGCCGGGCTGCTGCTGGCACAAATGGGCTTCAAGCCGATCATTCTTGAGCGCGGCACCGAAGTTCGCCAGCGCACCAAGGACACCTGGGGCCTGTGGCGTAAAAACGTGCTCAACCCCGAGTCCAACGTGCAGTTTGGCGAAGGCGGCGCAGGCACGTTCTCGGACGGCAAGCTCTATAGCCAGATCAAGGACCCTAAACACCACGGCCGCAAGGTGCTGCACGAGTTTGTCAAAGCCGGTGCGCCGGACGAGATCCTCTACGTCAGCAAGCCGCACATCGGTACGTTCCGTCTGACCGGTGTCGTGGAGAACATGCGCCAGCAGATTATTGCCCTGGGCGGTGAAGTCCGCTTCCAGCAGCGCGTGACTGACGTGCTGATCGACAACGGGCAACTGACCGGCGTGATACTGGCCGATGGCGAGCAGATCAATTCCCGCCACGTGGTCCTGGCGCTGGGCCATAGCGCCCGCGACACGTTCCGCATGCTCCACGATCGTGGCGTGTATATGGAAGCCAAACCGTTCTCGGTGGGTTTCCGGATCGAACACCCGCAGTCGTTGATCGACAGTGCGCGACTGGGCAAATACGCCGGCCACCCGAAACTGGGCGCCGCCGATTACAAACTGGTGCACCACGCCAAAAACGGCCGTTCGGTGTACAGCTTCTGCATGTGCCCGGGCGGTACCGTGGTTGCGGCCACCAGCGAGCCGGGGCGCGTTGTGACCAACGGCATGAGCCAATACTCGCGTAACGAGCGCAATGCCAACTCGGGCATCGTGGTCGGCATCACACCGGAAGACTACCCGGGCGGGCCACTGGCCGGTATCGAACTGCAAGAGCGCCTGGAAGCCCATGCGTACGTGCTGGGCGGCAGCAATTACGAGGCTCCGGCGCAACTGGTTGGCGATTTTATTGCGGGTAAACCGTCCACCGAACTGGGCAGCGTTGAGCCGTCCTACAAGCCGGGCGTGTCCCTGGGTGATTTGGCACTGGCATTGCCGGACTACGCCATTGAAGCCATCCGTGAAGCCTTGCCGGCATTCGAGAAGCAGATCAAAGGCTTCTCGATGCATGACGCGATCCTGACCGGTATCGAAACCCGCACCTCGTCGCCTCTGCGCATGACCCGTGATGCGTCGATGCAGAGCCTGAACGTCAAGGGCTTGTTCCCGGCTGGCGAAGGCGCAGGTTACGCTGGCGGTATCCTGTCGGCCGGTGTTGACGGAATCCGGATTGCCGAAGCCGTGGCCCGCGACATTCTGGGTATCGAAGCGTAAGGCCGGAGTACGGTTTGATTCTGTGGGAGCGGGCTTGCTCGCGATGCAAGCGCTGCGGTGTGACAGGAAAACCGCAGTGATGCAATCGCGAGCAAGCCCGCTCCCACAGGGGTTTTTCCGGGGCTGCCTTTCTCAGGTTCCCACAAAGCCCAGGCCTACACCTCAAATCCCCGCCCGCAATACCCCTTCAGGCAACGCAGCGCCCTGCTCCACGCAGGCTTTGACCGCTGCAATCAAACTGTCCAGCTCATACCCCTGAGCCGTGAGCCACTGCGCATCGTAATAGGTCGTGGCATAACGCTCGCCGCCATCACACAAAATCGCCACGATCGAACCCGACTCGCCATTGGCAACCATGTGTTGCGCCGCAATCAATGCGCCGATCAGGTTGGTCCCGCTGGAACCCCCGACCCGCCGACCCATGCGCTGCGCCAGGTAGTGCATGGCCGCCAGCGACAGGGCGTCCGGTACCTTGACCATCGCGTCGATCACTTTCGGCAAAAATGAGGCCTCTACCCGGGGCCGGCCGATGCCCTCGATACGCGAGCCACACTCCAGGCGCAAACCGGCATCACCGCTCTGGTAATACTCGAAGAACACCGAACGCTCGGCATCGGCACACAGCACACGGGTGTTGTGCTGGCGATACCGTACATAGCGCCCCAGTGTGGCAGTGGTACCGCCCGTACCCGGACTGGAAACCAGCCAGCTCGGCTCCGGGTGGCGCTCAAAACGCAGTTGCTGAAATATGGACTCGGCAATGTTGTTATTGGCCCGCCAGTCCGTAGCCCGCTCGGCATAGGTGAACTGGTCCATGAAGTGGCCGCCGGTTTCCTGTGCCAGCCGCTCGGATTCGGCGTGAATTTGAGTCGGATCCTCCACCAAATGGCTTTGGCCGCCATAAAAGGCAATCTGCTCGATCTTGGCGGGTGAGGTGCTGGCTGGCATCACGGCAATAAAGGGCAAACCCAGCAGCCGGGCAAAATAGGCTTCAGACACCGCTGTCGAACCGCTGGACGCTTCGATCACGGCAGAACCGGACTTTAACCAGCCATTGCACAGGGCATACAAAAACAGCGAACGCGCCAAGCGGTGCTTGAGGCTCCCCGTCGGGTGGCTTGACTCATCCTTGAAATACAACTCGATACCCGGCAACCCCGGCAGCGACACAGGAATCAGATGGGTGTCAGCACAGCGCTGAAAATCCGCTTCAATTGTGCGGATGGCTTCGCGGGCCCACTGGCGGTCTTGGTTCATGGGGGGTGGCTCGTGATAGCAACAAGAAGGAAAGCACAGCAAGGCTGTGCAGCGAAGAACAGCCAATCCTAAGATATTTCCTGTGCTCGCCACAGGCACAATACAGACTCAATTTGACACGCAACTGCTAGGCTTCTGAGCGATACATGAATGAACCTCGCCTTATAACAAAAAAGAATATAGTTTTTGTTTTAACCACTAACCTCACAGGTTAGGGTGTCGCACCCTTTACTTAATCGATGGAGAGCGACCTTGCCTCTGCGTAGTACTTTCACTCGTTTCTTTCAGTTGGAAGCTGCCAGCGGTCTGCTGTTGATTGCCGCGGCCGCTCTGGCTTTGATCATCAATAACTCACCGCTTTCCCACTACTACACGGCCTTTCTGGACGTGCCGGTAGCGGTGCAAATCGGGGCCCTGCAAATTGCCAAGCCTTCACTGCTATGGATCAACGATGGCCTGATGGCCTTGTTCTTTCTGCTGATCGGCCTGGAGGTCAAGCGCGAGCTGCTTGACGGACAACTGTCCAAGCCCTCGCAGGTGGTGCTGCCCGGTGCGGCCGCCATCGGCGGCATGGTGGTACCGGCGCTGATCTACTGGTACATCAACAAAGACTACCCCGATGCACTCGGCGGCTGGGCAATCCCCATGGCCACCGACATTGCCTTCGCCCTGGGCGTGCTGGCCCTGCTCGGCAAGCGTGTGCCGGTATCGCTCAAGCTGTTCCTGATGACGCTGGCGATCATCGATGACCTGGGGGCAATCATCGTGATTGCGGTGTTCTACTCCAGCGAGCTGTCCGGCGTGTCGCTGTTGCTGGCCGCCGCGTGCCTGATTGCCTTGATTGCGATGAATCGCATGGGGGTGATCAAGGTCGCGCCTTATATGATCATCGGCCTGATCCTCTGGGTGTGCGTGCTCAAAAGCGGTGTACATGCCACGCTGGCGGGTGTGACCCTGGCGTTCTGCATTCCACTGCGCACCAAGAACTCCGAGCCTTCGCCGTTGATGAGCATCGAGCATGCGCTGCATCCATGGGTGGCTTACGCGATCCTGCCGTTATTTGCATTTGCCAATGCCGGCGTATCGCTGGCGGGCATCACCCTGCACAGCTTCGTCAGTCACGTGCCGATGGGCATTGCGGCGGGCTTGCTGATCGGTAAAACCGTAGGCGTCTTCGGTCTGACCTGGCTTGCAATCAAGACCGGCATGGCATCACTGCCAACAGGCGCAAACTGGGGCCAGGTGTTTGGTGTCGCCATCCTGTGCGGTATCGGCTTCACCATGAGCCTGTTCGTGGGCTCACTGGCGTTCGTGGCGGGCAGTAGCGACTATGTGGGCATGGACCGCATGGGCATCCTGACCGGTTCGATCCTGGCTGCATTTATCGGCTATGGCGTCACGCTGTTCTTCAGCCGTAAACAATCCATAGCGTGACCCTGCCGTAATGCGGGAGCGGGCTGGCCCTGACAAAGGCAACGCAGATCACCTGCGTTGCCTTTGTCACGGGAAAACCGCCAAAAGAGGGAAACGTGGTCGATAAATTCCAGGTTGTTCAATACGCGGGCATCACCGTGATGTTCCCGGCAGCGTTGGTTATTGCTGCCTGGCTCTGGTCTGCTGCGTCGAAGAAAATCGCGCTGTCATGGTTGGCAGTGCTGGTGTGCGCCTACCTCATCGTGGGCGTCAGCAAGATCCTGTTCAAGGGCTGGGGCATTGGCCTGGAAGACCTGGGAATTGCGGTCTTCAGCGGTCATGCGATGAATGCCTGCCTGGTGTTCACCGTGATGCTGAACCTGCTGTGCCAGCAACTTGATCAACGCTTGCGCTGGCCAGTGCTTGGGGCCGGATTGCTGGCGACCTGGTGGTTTGCCATCAATTATGTCGCCCATACCATCCATCCCTTGCCGGAAGCCATCGCAGGAGCACTGATCGGTTCGGTTGCTGCTTGCGTGTTTCTGTTCAGCCTCAAGCCAAACAGCCTCGGCAAGATCCCTCGCCCTGCACTGGTGATGGGGCTGGCCGTGGTGCTGGCGTTCAACAGCATGCCCAAGTACACCGCGGAAAGGCTGCTGGACCACATCGCCATCTCGCTGTCAGGTGCAGAGCAGGCGTTCAGACACTCGTCCTGACCTGTGAAGCTGCACATGAAAAAACCCCGGCCAGTTCACACTGGCCGGGGTTTTGTTTTAGCGCTGCGCCCGATTTACTGGGTAACGCGGCTGGTGCCGTCAACGGTCATGATGCGCACGCGCTCACCGGTACGGAATACCTGGTTCGGCTCGACCTGCTGCACGTAGGCACGGGTGCTGCCGTCGTCTTCACGTACGGTGATTTCTACACCCTGGGTTTTGGTCAGGCCCGACTCGGCCGCCGAACCCAGCAGGCCACCGGCTACTGCGCCGATAACCGCTGTCACGATGCTGCCACGACCGCCACCGATGGCGCTGCCGCCAACACCGCCCACAATGGCGCCAGTCGCAGCGCCGATCGGGGTTTTAGTACCTTCGATTTGTACAGGACGCAAGGCAACGATGGTGCCCATACGAACGGTCTGTACACGTCGTGCTTCGTCACGCGAGTAGGTGTCGCCGGTCAGGCTGGAAGTACAGCCGCCCAACAGGACAGTCATGGTAGAAAAAGCGGCAACGAGCAAAACGGACTTACGCATAGGATCAACTCCAAAATATCAGGGATTCATTAAACTCCGCTGCCGGGTACCTGTCACGGTACCGCGCGGATAAAAGGGCCTTATTCAGCGTCTGTACAGTAAATACAGGCTCGGCAGCCATTTAAAAACATCAGCAAAGCGTAGCGCGAAACCGCCATTTTGCATGGTGCGCGATCATTGCAGGATACGTTTTCAGGGTGCCAGGCGCTCTCGCACCCAGTCAGCGCCCTCACGCCGGTAGTTCAGGCGGTCATGCAGGCGGCTTGGACGGCCCTGCCAGAACTCAATGCGCTGTGGCAGCAACCGGTAGCCGCCCCAGTGTTCCGGGCAATGCGGCTGGGTGTCGCTGAAGCGCGCCTCGGTGGCCTTGAGCAATTGGGCCAGCTCTTCACGATCAGCAATCACCCGGCTTTGCGGCGAGGCCCAGGCCCCGATCCGGCTGCCCAAGGGGCGAACCTGATAGTAGGCATCGGACTCTTGCGGCGTGACCTTGACCACTTGCCCTTCGATGCGCACCTGGCGTTCCAGGGTTGGCCAGAAAAACGTCATGGCTGCGAACGGCCGCGCTGCCAGCTGCTGGCCCTTGGCACTGGTGTAGTTGGTGAAAAAGGTAAAACCCTGTTCATCCAGGCCTTTGAGCAAGAGCACCCGGCAATGCGGGCGCCCTTCTGCATCCACGGTAGCCAGGGTCATGGCATTCGCCTCGACCGGAGGCTGCTCGGTTTTGACTGCGTCGCTGAACCACTGATGAAACAGCGCGAAAGGCTCGGCCGGAGCCTGAGCCTCGGCCAGCCCGTCACGGGTGTAATCACGCCGCATATCGGCCAATGCTTGAGTCATGACGCAATCCTTTCCTCGCTCAATCAGTTCTTGGCCTGTTCGTTGGCAACCGCTTTTTTGGCCGGCGCAGCTTTAGCCACTACTGGCTTTTTGGCTGGAGCCGGTTTGGCTGCTTTTTTGGCCGGAGCTGCTTTCTTGGCTACAACGCCTTTCTTGGCAGGTGCCGCTGCGCTCTTTTTGAGAGCAGAAGGGGCGACTGCAGGCTGGACCGCGAGCAGTTCGGCTGGCGACAGGGCTGGCTGGCTGTATTTGCTGACCAGCGCCAGCATGGTGGCTTGCGGGGTCATCAGGATTTCAACCCGGCGATTGAGCGCACGGCCTTCATTGCTGTCGTTGGCTGCACGTGGCATCACTGAACCCATACCGCGCAAGGTTAGACGGTTGCCTTGCAAACCACTCATGCGGAAGATCGCGGCTACTGATTTGGCGCGGTCCAGGCTCAGACGGGTATTGGCCGCCATGACGCCCGATGAGTCAGCGTGCCCCAGTACCAGCACCGCGGTTTTCGGGTCGCCTTCAACCACTTTGGCCACTCGGGTGAACGGGCCAAGCATCGATGGCATCAGCAAGTCAGGACGGGTTGCCTTGAACGAGCTGTCAGCCAGGGCAACAATCACCAGCAAGTTTTCACGCCGCTCCAACTGCAGGTTGGTGTCCTTGATTGCAATACGCAGGCGCGGCTCGTACTCGTCCAGCCAGGCCTGAGTGATTTTCGGGTCCGGCATCGGGATCACGCCAATCGGTGTGGCTTTTGCGTCTTTGGCATCGCTGCCGAACGGCCACCACCAGTTCTTGGCAGGCGCAGCCGCCGCAGGCGCGACGACAGCGGCAACTACCACTTTTTCCTTTTCGGCTGGAGCGGCTTTTTTGGCCGAATCAGAACCAAAAGGCCACCAGCTGGAGCCGCTGTCCTTGGCTGCGGCCGGAGCCGGGGCGGAGGCAGTCTTGGCAACGGGCGGCGTTACCTTGGTGTCCGCAGGCTTGGCCGCGGCACTTTTGTCCTTGGCTGCCGACGGCTGTTCGGACGAGCCCATCTGCCACCATTTGTGGCCGCCTTCCGCGTCATTCTGTGGAGTCTGTGCGCAACCGGTAATAGCCAGGCAAAGAGCCAGAGCGAGGGTCTTATTAGATGACATTGAATATCCACACAATGAATTAAGAATAAATAGGCACTAAGCCCACATAAAAAAACGTATTGAAAACATAAAAGCTACAGAGTTCCGACCTACGGCCTACAAATCCCCGATTAGAGGCACTTGGCCAGGACACCCACCAGCCTTTGCACCCGTGGATCCATCAAGACATAAGGCCCCAGGGTATTGGTGACAAACCCGAAAGCAACATCCCGTTCCGGGTCGGCAAAACCAATCGAGCCTCCTGCGCCAGGATGACCAAAGGCCTTGGGCCCCAGGCCGTAGGTCGCGTTAGGTACATCCGGCTGATCCAGCATGCAGCCCAGCCCGAGGCGGGTCTGCGTCAGCAGGGTTTTATCCTGGCCAATGCTGTGTTCACGGGTCAATTGCTCCAGCATTTCGGCTTCAAGCAGGCTGCCGTCCAGCAAACCGCTGTAGAAGCCGGCAAGGCTGCGGGCATTGCCATGGCCATTGGCCGCCGGCTGCTCCATCCGGCGCCACTCCGGCTTATTGGTACTGGTCATAATAGACGGCGGGTTAGCGAATGCCCGGGTGCTCATGGATGTTGGCTCATACATCATCGCCTTCAACAGGCGCTGCGCCGCTGCATCCCCCATGTTGCCCTTGCTGCGGGCAATATGGGCTACCCGGTAAAACTCTTCATCTGCCAGCCCGACATGAAAGTCCAGCCCCAACGGCCGGGCCGTACGGGCCATGATCGACTGGCCTGCGCTGCGGCCGTCGGCACGGCGAATCAGCTCGCCCACCAGCCAGCCATAAGTAATGGCGGCATAACCATGGCCTTCGCCCGGTGTCCACCAGGGTGCTTCAGCAGCCAGCGCATCGACCATGGTCTGCCATTCATACAATGCAGCAGGCGGCAGTGTTTCACGCAACGCAGGCAAGCCGGCCCGATGGCTCAGCAACTGGCGCAACGTGATGGACTCTTTGCCCGCTGCTGCGAACTCTGGCCAATAGCGGGCCACCGGAACATCGAGTTCCAGCTTGCCCTCTTCCACCAGTTGCAGTGCGGTTACAGCCGTAAAGGTCTTGGTGCAAGAAAACACATTGGCAATGGTGTCTGTGTGCCACGGTTGCTCACCGTCCTTGTCAGCCGTACCGGCCCACAGGTCGATTACCGTTTCGCCACCGATCTGGATGCACAGCGCCGCGCCGCGCTCTTGCGGATCATTGAAAAGATCGGCAAACGCCTCGCGAACTGTTTCGAACTTAAGGTCGTGAAAACCCTGAATCTGCACCCGCACCTCCTGGATCAAGCATGGCTCTACAAGGCGTGCATTGTTCCAGCACCAGTAAGATTTTGAAACAGAGCAAACAGCTCTGGACGCACAATATTTGTGCGTATTGGGATCGGCGCTGAAAGTATCAGCGCCGGAGTGGATTTTTTGTGAAAAGCACAAAACCTGTAGTTGCTGCCGAAAGCTGCGACAGGTTGCGCAGCGCGTCTAATCGCAAATGAAGTTATCGCAGCGACTGAAGCCGGTTTAGTACGCGCGCGGCCATCAGCACATGGCTGCACATGGGGTTTGGATACTTAGTGGCCTTTACCCGAGTGACCACCTGCATGCCCCGCGCCAGAGCCACCGCCGCTACCATCGTCAGTGGCATGTACAGGCGCCTTGACCGCTTTCTCTGCCGCGGCCTGGGCCTTGGCCGCCTCTTGGCCCAACTGGCCGAGGGCTTGCAGGTTGGCCTTGCGCACGCTGTCTACGAAGCCGGTAAACGGCAGGTCGGTAATGCCAATCATGCCGAAATGACCGTTTTCGCCATCCAGCAAACGACCGGTGACGGGCTGGTCCAGGTACTGGAACCAGTGCACGCCAACAATCGACGGCTCGGCCACGGCCTGCTTGAGAAACTTGCTGTAGGCCGGCCCGCGGGCCTCTTCGCTGGCCACTTCGGTCACGCCACCCCAGAACGGGCCACGGTCGCGGGAGCCGAAGTTGAACTCGGTAATCATCACCGGCTTGTCCAGCTCGCGCAGTTTGGCGAAGTCATAGCCGTCCTGCGGTTGCAGGGTGTAGAAGTTGAAACTCAGCACGTCGCAGAACTTGGCACACGAAGCCACCGCCTCCGGCGTGCTGACGGCAAAACGCCCGCCCAGCAGCAAGTGATTCGGGGCATGCCATTTCAGCGAGTCGGAAATGGTCTTGAAGTATGTGTCGGCGAAGACCTTCTGGAAATACTGGTAATCCGCTTCGATTTCCGGGTGCTCGGCGTTGGGCACAGGCGCCTCGAAGCCCGGGTCTTCCATCAATTCCCAGGCCGGGATATCGATACCCCAGGCTTTGGACAGGCCTTGCTGGTTGCGGTACTTGTCACGCAACTGTTTGAGGAATGCACGTTTGGCCGGTGCGTCCGTCGTCATGCGCAGAGTGCCGAAGGCCAGTGCATAACGGGATTTTGGATCATCACCCGGGCCGGCCCACGCCAGTTCATTGTCGGCAAAATAGCCGATCAGCCAGGGATCATCTCGATGGTCGCGGGCTGCAATGGCCACGGCGCGCTCGGTGGCCATGGCAAAACGCGGGTCAAACGGGTCAGGCATGCCGCCCCACCAGTCGGTGCCGGTACTGATGCTGGCGTAGTCGCCGACAATCGACAGCGGCAAGGTGTAAGGCACGCGGTCATTAAGGCCCAGTTCAGGGTCGCTCCAGTTGCCGATGGTGTTGAAACCCCAGGCTTGCAGGCGATCCAGGGTGCGGGTCTGCCACCCTTTGGCATCAAAGGTTTGTGGCGCACACGGGATCACAGGGGCGCCGCCCGGAACCGACTTGCCCTCTGCGCACGGCTGGCCGTAGATTCGCTGCAGGTTGGCGCCATAGAAGTTGTACCAGCGCCCGGTATTAAACCCGCGGCCCTGGGACGCGCCATTGCCGTTGTTATTGTTCGAAGTGCCGTAATAGGTCGCCAGCGGGGCAGCGTTTTCAGGCAAATCGTTGAACATCCATTCGCGGCCGGCGACGTACGTCTGGCTGTCATTGGCAGTCACGGCGTTCAGGCCCAGCGAGTAAAACGGGTGGCCTTCGGGGGTGACCAGGTTCCAGCGGCCATTGCGTTTTTCGGTACGAAAGAAACCGGTCGCTTCAAATGCCGGGCCTTTGAGCCAGCCACCAAATTTGTCCTGGTCAGAACGGCTGGCCAGCCACCCCTTGATCTGCTGCTGCTCTTTGGCTGCAGCGGCCTTGAGCTGTTCGTCATTGGCAACGCGCTCTGGCCATTTGGCACGGGTCGACTGGCCGTAGCCATCGACGATCGAGCCATACACGGCCTTGATCACGCCTTCGCCGTCCTGCACGCCAAAGCGCTCCAGCAGAATGCTTTGCGCAGCACTCGGCTGGGGTATCGACAGGCTCACTGACACCACCTGGCTCAGATCAATCTCACCCTGGCTGCTGGCAAGCAGGATGCGCTGACCATCGACCGTCATTGGCATCGGCGGACCGGCCCGCATGCCCTGGCTTTGGGGCGAGTTTGCCCGCAACGGCAACAACAGGGTCTGCGCCGGGCCTGCAGGCAGGTCGACGCGGCTGGTCAGGGTTTTGCCGTTACTGCTTTGTACGGTCACATCCAGGGTGAGCGCCCAGTTCATCGCGTTCTGGATGCGCAGGGTCATCATCCCCGACTGCGACCAGTCCCATACGCCGGTTTGCGGGGTCATGCTCAGGCTTGGCGCGGCGGCCGGGTTGAAGATCACGCGGCGCAGCACTTCGCCTTCGGCCGTTTGCTCCGCATTGTATTGCGGCAAGCTCGCATCCGCAGTCGCCACTTGCACCACATCGGCCGGGCGTACGAAGTTGAACAGGGTTTGTTGCCCGGCAGGCGCCGCCAGCAGCGGGGTCGTGACCAGCAACGCAAAAACAGCAGTAAGCGAACGGCGAATCATATGGATCTGGTTCTCCCAAACGGCCGAAAACGGGCCTGTGAGGTGGTGAAAGTCAAAGCATAGACAGCAAAGTCGACGATAACGCCGACTTGCACTTAAGAAATTTCGCGCCTGAATGGCGGCAGTGCGTTGAGAATCGCTTTGCCATAGCGCTGGGTGACCAGGCGTCGATCCAGCAAGGTGATCGTGCCCCGGTCCTGCTCGGTCCGCAGCAGGCGCCCGCAAGCCTGTACCAGCTTGAGCGAAGCGTCGGGCACCGAGATTTCCATGAAGGGGTTGCCGCCCCGGGCTTCGATCCATTCGGCCAGCGCCGCTTCGACAGGATCATCGGGAACCGAGAACGGGATTTTGGCGATCACCACGTGTTCGCAGTAGGCGCCGGGCAAGTCCACGCCTTCGGCAAAACTGGCCAGGCCGAACAATACGCTGGACTCCCCGCTGTCAACCCGCGCCTTGTGTTTGTTGAGGGTCTCCTGCTTGGACAGGTTGCCCTGGATAAACACTTGCTTGCGCCAGTCGCGCTCCAGGCCGTCGAACACGTCCTGCATTTGCTTGCGCGATGAGAACAGCACCAGCGTGCCCCGCGAGCCTTCCACCAGCCCCGGCAAATCTCGGATGATCGCGGCAGTGTGGGCGCTGGCGTCACGCGGATCAGCCTTGAGGTCCGGCACCCGCAACACGCCTGCATCCGCGTGATGGAAAGGGCTTGGCACCACCGCCGTGACGGCGGTTTTAGGCAGGCCCGCACGCATGCGGAACCGGTCGAATGTGCCGAGCGCCGTCAGGGTGGCCGATGTGACAAGCACGCCATAAGCCACGTTCCACAGGTTGCGACGCAGCATTTCAGCGGCAAGGATGGGGCTTGCGTTAACCTCGATATCAAACAGCGAACCGCTTTCAGCCAGGGTCAGCCAGCGCGCCATGGGCGGGTTGTCCTGCGGGTCTTCGACGGTAAAGGCAGTCCACAGCTCCCAGTTGCCCTGGGCACGGGACAGCAAGCTGCCAAACAGCGGATACCACTCCTCAGCCTGGTTGCTGGTGATGCCGATATTGACCTCGCCATCCATGCCGTCCTTGAGGATTTCGGTCAGACGGGTGAACAGGTCTGTAAGGCGCGAGAAGCCTTTCTTCAGCTCGATGCCCATTTCACGCATGTGATCGGGAATCAGGCCACCGACAAAGCGATGACGCGGCCGCTCACGGCCTTCGGGTTCTTCGCCGACCTTGAAGTCAGCGATCTGCTCACACGCGCTGAACATGAACTGTTGCTGGGCCTTGATCTCTTTGGCCAGCTCCGGCACCTGCTCCAGCAAACGCCCCAGGTCGCCCGGCAACGGGTGCTGGGCAAGCAGTTTGGTGAGGTTCTTGGCGGTTTGCTCCAGCCAGTCGGCCGTCGAACGCAAACGGGTGTAGTGGGCGAAATGGCCGATGGCCTTGTCCGGCAGGTGATGACCTTCGTCGAATACGTAGACCGTGTCACGCGGGTCCGGCAACACAGCGCCGCCACCCAGCGCGAGGTCAGCCAGCACCATGTCGTGGTTGGTGACGATCACGTCCACCTTGCTCATGCCTTCGCGAGCCTTGTAAAAGGCGCACTGGCCGAAGTTGGGGCAATGGCGGTTGGTGCACTGGCTGTGATCGGTGGTCAGGCGGGCCCAGTCCTGGTCTTCAAGTGCCTGGGGCCAGCTGTCGCGGTCACCGTCCCACTTATTGCCGGCCAGCTTCTCGATCATGCTGGTGAACAGCTTCTGACTGGCCTCATCAACTTCGATCTTGAAGCCTTCTTCTTCGAACAGCTGCGCCGTCGCAGTTTGCGCGTGGCCCTCTTGCAGCAGCATGTCGAGTTTGGACAGGCACATGTAACGCCCACGGCCCTTTGCCAGCGCAAAGCTGAAGTTCAGCCCGCTGTTGCGCATCAGGTCCGGGAGGTCCTTGTAGACGATCTGCTCCTGCAGCGCGACGGTCGCCGTGGCGACCACCAGACGTTTGCCCGCGGCCTTGGCCACAGGAATGGCAGCCAGGCAATAAGCCACGGTTTTGCCAGTACCGGTACCCGCTTCAACGGCGACCACAGCCGGGTCGCCACTGCGGTGGTTTTCTTCGTCGGTGTCGATATCGCCCAGCACTTTAGCCACTTCGGCGATCATCAAACGCTGGCCGTAACGCGGCTTGAGGCTCTTGGATTCGAGAAAACGCGAGTAAGCGCCCTGGATCTGGGATTTTAGTTCGTTACTAATCATGGTTCTTCGGGCGCAAGAAACGCTGGATAAATTTTCAGTGGTTCGAATGGCCGCTATCATACCCCGCTAATTCATCCCGCGCCGAACGGAGTACCCCAATGACCGCCTTTGCCCTCGCCTACAGCCTGCATGTACTGGCCGCCCTGATCTGGGTGGGCGGTATGTTTTTCGCCTGGATGATCCTGCGCCCGGCCGCTATCTCGGCCCTTGAAGGCCCAGCGCGGTTGAAGCTGTGGGTTGAAGTGTTTCAGCGTTTTTTTGTCTGGGTGTGGATCGCGGTGGTGATTTTGCCGATAAGCGGTGTGGGTCTGTTGCAGATGCGCTTTAACGGCTTTGAAACGGCCCCGCGCTACGTGCAGATCATGATGGGGTTGTACATCGTGATGGTGGCGCTGTTTATCCGGATTCAGTCGCTGCAACTGCCTGAACTGCGCAAGGCCGTAGAGGCTCAGGAGTGGGCAACAGGCGCGGCCGTGATGGGCCGCATTCGGCGCCTGGTGGGATGCAACCTGATTGTGGGGCTGGTGCTGGTGGCCATTGCGGCGGCCCGCCCCACATTCTGAAGCAGACAGCAGCCCCCACAGAGGCTTGAAACAGCGGCAGGTTACAGCCGCTGTATGGTCACTGCTCCTGACGATCCCGCATCTCCCGGCTGACCGGCCAACCCCGGCTTCCCTGATTTACCGCCATCGGTGCGGTACACAATGCAGCCTTTGGACTTGCCGCCTGCGCCCGGACGCCCGGCCTCGCCGGGTTTGCCCCCCGCACCGCCATCAACCCGCACACTGATCTGCTCTGCGGGGTAGCTACCCGGCAGTTCAATCCGTACTTTTGCGCCTGCGGCGCCCGGCTGTCCATTACCGCCGTTGTCGCCATCGGCTCCAGGGCCCGCCGCGCCCCAGGTGCAACCCGGGGTTTCGCCATTGCCACCATCAAGCCCGACAAAACCCGGGGCACCCGTACCGCCACGGGCATCGATGGACAGTTGCGGGGCTTGTAGCGACTCAATCCGCAGGGTCAGATCCCGCGCTGGCCGGGCAGGTTTTTCGAACGTCCCCGAGGCTCCACGGGCGTTGATCTGGCTGCCCTCCCCCAGCTCCGCACGGGCCACCCGCAACTCGATGCCTCGCTCGGCCGGCACGATGGTGATACGCGCTTCACGTCCCAAACTCAGCTGATCGATATTGACCCGGGTGACACCGGCCGGAATCAACAAGGTGCCGTAGTCAGCCACATCGAGTTTTTCCAGCTGCAGCACGCTGGCGTTAGCGGGCAAACGCATCAGGGAATTGGCTTGAACCTGCACCACGTCGGCATGGGCCAAAGGGCTGCACAAGGCCGCCAACAGACATAACTTACGCATGACGGGAATCTCGTTCAGAAGAGGTACCAAGGGTGTGCTCATGGAAAATCCCGACCAGCAGAATCAGCAGGCGATCACGCCAGGGATGCGGGCGGCCCCGCAGGCTGCCTTTGAACAGCAGCAGCTCAAGCACGTGGGTCAGCAGCAACAGGCTGGCGACCAGATTAATCAGTACATCGAACGGGTTGATCAAGGGTTCAAACAGATTGATCAGTACCACGCCCCAAAACATCAGCGTCAATACTTTCCCCAGCCCCCAAAACACCTTCATATAGCCGCCTTCGTGTTTTTCTTTGAGGCCACATTAACGGCTTGCAGGAGCACGACGCCAGAGGCCATTACAAATAGTTTCGCCGCTGATTTGACCAGGACGATCAAAGCAGCGGCGACTTCAGGTTCTGGGTGCGCCGCTCTACCCTGAGGCTTGCGGCCAGGCCCAGGGCAGACTCAACGAATGATCTGGATTTCGGTACGCCGATTTTGGGCGCGCCCCTCGGGTGTCTGGTTGCTGGCAACCGGGCTGGACTCGCCTGCGCCGGTCACAGAGGCAAACTGGTTGCGCGGGATGCCGCTGGCAATCAGGTACTCGACCACGGACTGCGCACGTTCTTTGGACAGTTTGAGATTGTAGGCGTCGCTGCCCACGCTGTCGGTGTAGCCCGTGACCTTGAGCTGGGCATTGGCGGCGTCTTTTTTCAGGCGCGCGGCAATGACATTGAGTTTGTCCTTGTCGGCGGCGGTCAATTTGGCGGAGTTGAACTCGAAGTGCACATCACGCACCACGATGGTCTCCTCTTTGACCACCACTGTTTCAACCACAACCACTGCCACTATCGGACAGCCCGCTGCGTCCACTTTCACGCCTTTGGGCGTATCGGGGCACTTGTCGCGGCTATCCGGTACGCCATCACCGTCCGCATCGCCATCACCGTGGACCCAGCAGTAAGCCGCCGCCATACCCGCGCCAAACACCGCACCACCCCCGGCCCAGGCCGAGCTTTTTATTGCACCCAATGCCGCCCCGCCTACACCACCGACGGCGGCACAGGTTGGCCAGTCGGTTTTTTGCAAACCGGCACAGCCCGTCAACACGCTGGTGAGAACAATCAAAGGTACTGCTGTCCTGATGATGCTCATGTGGGATCTCTCCTGAGGGTCGGCATTTGGCAGATGCACAGAAAGTAAAGACCCGGGTTGGGGTATGCGCCAGCGAGGTGATTGCACGGGGCTAGGCCTCGGGGCTCGCGCACGCTAGTCTTGGACGTTCTGATTGAGGACTTTCGATGACGCCCGGTATTTCTACACGTACGCCCCAGCAAGCGCTGGCTGCGCTGCTTGATCGTTATGCGCCGCAACACCTGCTCGTCGTTGGCGCCAGCAGTTTCCCGGCACTGGCCGCCTTTCAGGCCGCACACCCCGAGGCGCTGGTAGCCCTGGCACCTCCCGGAGCGCTGCCGGAGCATCTGGCTGCGCAGCGTTTTGACCTCGCCCTGATCATCGATTGCCTGGAGCACCTGCCCAAGCGCACAGGCCTGGAGCTGCTGGGCGGGATTCGCAACCTCAATGCCAGCCGTATCGCCGTGTTGGCGGACCTGGCAGCCTGCGACTGGAAAGAAACCGACTTTTTTGCTCTGGCCCTGCAAAGCAATGAACGCTTTCAGCGGGATGAGCAGGTACTGACGCTGTTCACTTACGATCTGCGCGAGTACAAACAAGTACCCGACTGGCTCAATGCCAGGTTTTGGGCCAACCCGGAAAACTTTGGCAAGTATTGGTGGTAACCCGATGAGTACATCCATTTGCCCCTGTGGCAGCGGCAACTTGCTGGACGCCTGCTGCGGGCATTATCACGACGGGCACCCGGCCCCAAGCGCCGAAACGCTGATGCGTTCGCGTTACAGCGCCTATGTTCTCGGGCTGATCGAGTATCTGGTGGCAACCACCTTGCCGGTGCAACAGGCCGGGCTCGATCGCCAGTCCATTGCCGCCTGGAGCGCACAAAGCACCTGGCTGGGGCTGGAGGTTGAAAGCAGCGAAGTGTTCGGCGGTCAGCCGGAACATGCATTTGTGACCTTTACTGCACGTTGGCACGACACCAACGGCGAGCACAGTCACCGCGAGCGCTCATCTTTCGTGCAAAGCGCCGGGCGCTGGTACTTCATCGACCCGACCGTACCGCTGAAAGTCGGGCGCAATGATGCCTGCCCATGCTCCAGCGGCCTGAAATTCAAAAAATGCTGTGCCGGTTTTTTCGGCCAACAGGGTTAACCGATACAGATCATCTGGAGTAAGGAATGGATTCTCGGGCTCAAATAACAAAAACAATTGCCCTGGTGATGATCCTGATGCTTGCGGGGTGCAGCTCCTGGTTCGGTTCGACAGACAAAGACCCGGACGTACAACTGGTGAAAGTCGAACTGGTTCAGGCCAAGATGCTGGAGCAGCGTTTCAAGCTGCATTTCAGGGTAGACAACCCCAATGACTCGACGCTCACCGTGCGCGGCCTGAGCTACACCGTGTATCTGGGCACCATAAAGCTGACGGAAGGCGAGCATGAACACTGGTTCAGTGTGGAGCCCAACAGCCACGCGACTTTCGTGATCCCGGTCCGCACCAACCTCTGGCCACACGTGCGCCCACTGGTCAAATTGCTTGAATCACCTGACCGGCCTATCCCCTACCGGTTTGAAGGCATCCTTGAAACCGGCCTGTTCTACGGTTACGACGTGCACCTGACGCGTAAAGGCGAGATAATCCCCGGCGATTTTATTCCAGAGTGATTGAGCAATGACCCAACAACCCCACGTTCATGGCCCCGACTGCAACCACGATCATGATCATGGTCACACCCATGACCACGACAACGGTCATGTCCATGGCCCGCATTGCGGCCATGCACCCCAAGAGCCTGTGCGCAACGAACTGAAAGACGTTGGCCGCAACGACCCTTGCCCGTGCGGCAGCAGCAAAAAATTCAAGAAGTGCCACGGCGCCTGATCCCCAGGGACGCCCTGCACACGCCGCACCTGCCTGGAGCACGTGCGGCGTTTCTGTTTTAGCTTCGTGAAAATCCCCGCAAAGAAGCCTTCCACCGGCTTTCATTCGACGCGCTTTTGGGAGTAAAACTGACATCCCCCAATCAACGACTACCTTTGATGGGTGTCAGTTGCTGCGTGAAATCCCCCTTCTGGAGCCCTTCATGATCGATCTTTATTACTGGACCACTCCCAACGGCCACAAAGTCTCGTTGTTCCTGGAAGAAGCCGGCCTGCCCTACAAGGTCCATCCGATCAATATCGGCAAGAACGAACAGTTCGCGCCCGACTTCCTGAAGATCGCTCCGAACAATCGCATCCCGGCCATTGTCGATCAGGCCCCGGCTGACGGCGGCGAACCGCTGTCGCTGTTCGAGTCGGGCGCCATCTTGCTGTACCTCGCGGAAAAAACCGGGCAATTCCTGCCCAAAGATCTGCGCGGTCGGCAGATGGCCCTGCAATGGTTGTTCTGGCAAATGGGTGGCCTGGGGCCGATGGCCGGGCAAAATCATCACTTCAACCGCTTCGCGCCAGAAAAAATCCCTTATGCGATGAAGCGCTACACCGATGAAACGGCCCGCCTGTATGGCGTATTGAACAAACAGCTGGAAGGCCGGGCGTTTGTCGCCGGGGCTGAATACAGCATCGCCGACATGGCGATCTACCCGTGGATCGTGCCCTACCAATGGCAGGGTCAGGACCTGGATGATTTCCCGGCGTTGAAGCTGTGGTTCCAGCGCATCAAGGCCCGCCCGGCCACAGAGCGTGCCTACGCGCTGGTGGATAAAATCAACCCGCCCAAGTAACCAGATCGGGCGTTGCATCACCGCTGCCACAGGCTGCAACGGGGTGCGAAGCGAACCCGCTGTTTTGAAGGTCCTGCGGTCCTTGTCGCACCCTTCGCCAGCGGCTGCAGCTTTCTCGTCCGGCCCCCCAAGATAGCGCTTGCACGGTGTCATCGGCCTCACTAACGTAGCGGCTTTCGATGACACCACCCCCGCAGGAGCTTTGCCATGGCCTCGCCAGCCCTTACTCATTTTCTACCCCGGTTCGGCGTTGCCGCGGCAGTGGTCAGCCTGCTGGGTCTGACCGGTTGCCAGATTAACAACCACTCGACTGAAAGCCTGGTGCCTGTCTCCGGCGTACTGCCGCTCAAAGGGCTGGCGCAGAACGTATCGGTTCGCCGTAACAGCCAGGGCATGCCGCTGATCGAAAGCAGCAGTTTTCATGACGCCCTGTTCACCCTGGGCTACGTACACGCCGGTGACCGTATCAGCCAGATGGTGCGCCTGCGCTTGCTCGCCCAAGGCCGGATGGCCGAGCTGGACGGTGCCGATGCGCTGGAATCCGACCGGTTGATGCGTACCGTCAATCTGAAAAAAACCGCGGACGAACTCTATAAAAGTGCATCGCCACGCCTTAAAAAGTTTTTCGAAGTGTACGCCCGCGGGGTCAACGCCTACCTGTTCCGCTACCGCGACAAGCTGCCGGCCGATCTGGCCCAGGCCAGCTACAAAATCGAGTACTGGAAACCTGAAGATTCGGCGCTGATTTTCAGCCTGTTGAACTTCGGGATGTCGGTCAATCTGCAAGAAGAGCTTAATTCCCTGGTACTGGCGCAAAAAGTCGGCACCGACAAACTGCCCTGGCTGATGCCGACCTACCCCAACGAAGCCCTGCCCACTGCCGAGGCCGACAAACTCAAAGGCCTGGCCCTGGGCAGTCAGTTGCAAGGTTTGAGCAGTGTGGCCCAGGCCCTGGAGCAGGTGACTCAGCTGAGCTTGCCGGGGGTCACCGCATCGAGTGACTGGGCCATAGGCCCGCAGCGCAGTCGCAACGGCAAAAGCCTGTTGGCCAACGACATCCACCAGCCCATCGGTGTGCCTTCGGCGTGGAGCTACGTGCAGATCCGCGCCCCCAAATACCAGGCTGCGGGGGCTTCAATCGCGGGCTTGCCGACACTCTTTGCCGGGTTCAACGGCAAGGTGGCGTGGGGCATGAGCATGGCCATGGGGGATAACCAGGATGTGTTCCTGGAAAAACTCAAACGCCAAGGCAACAGCCTGTACTACCTGGCTGACGGAAAATGGCTACCAGCGACTGTGCGCAACGAGACGTTCTTCGTCAAAGGTCAGCGCCCCATCCGCGAAGCCATTTACGAAACCCGCCACGGCCCGTTGCTCAACAGCGCGCTGGGCACACCCAATGCCTTGAACAGCAGCCTCGGGCTTGCACTGCAAACCCCGGACCTCAAGGGCGACAAAACCCTTGATGCGTTCTTTGACCTGTCCCGCGCCCAGAACAGCGAAAAAGCCTCGGACGCCAGCCGCGAAATCCGCGCCGTCGCACTGAACTTGCTGTACGCCGATGCCAACCACATTGGCTGGCAAGTGACCGGGCTCTACCCCAACCGCCGTGAAGGCCTGGGATTGTTCCCGTCACCGGGCTGGGACAGCCGCTATGACTGGGAGGGTTACGCCGACCCGATGCTGCATCCCTACGACCAGGACCCGGTCCAGGGCTGGCTGGGCACGGCCAACCAGCGCACCGCCGCCTATGGCTACGGCATGCAACTGTCCAACTCGTGGCTGGCCCCCGAACGCAGCGAGCGCCTTGCACAATTGGCAGGCAGTGGCAAACAGGACGCTCGCAGCATGATTGCAATGCAGTACGACCAGACCACTCTGTTCGCGGCCAAACTTAAAACCATGTTTGCCGCCCCCGGCATGGCGCAGCCGCTCAAGCAGGCGATTGCAGCGTTACCCGTGACAGACCAGGCCAAAGCCCGCGAAGCACTCGGCCGACTGATGGCTTTTGACGGCAAACTCAGCCCCACTTCGGCAGACGCCGCGCTGTATGAGCTGTTTTTGCAAGAAAGCACCCGGCAAATTTTCATCGATGAACTGGGCCCCGAGACCGGCGCCAACTGGAAGGCATTCATTGCCAACAGCAACCTGTCGTACCCGGCTCTGGCAGATCACTTGCTGGGCCGCGAAGACAGCCCCTTCTGGGACGATAACCGCACCCCGCAAAAAGAAGACAAACCGGCCATTCTGGCCCGCAGCCTGGCGAGTGCCATCAGTGCCGGGGACAGCTTGATGGGCGCTGATCGCAAGGCATGGCAATGGGGCAAGCTGCACCACTACCTGTGGCGCAACGCCAGCGGCCAGACGGTTCGCGGGCCGGTCATGGCAGGCGGTGATCACACCACACTCAACACCGCGGCTTACAACGTCGCAGGCTCAAGTTTCGACGTCACCCTGATCCCGGCGATGCGCATGATCGTCGACTTCGGGCAAATCGAACCGATGATGGGGCAAAACAGCACGGGCCAGTCCAGCAACCCGGCCAGCCCGCACTACACCGACGGTATCGACCCCTGGCTGAAGGGCCAGTACATCAGCTTCCCGATGCAGCCACAGAACTTCGACAAAACCTATGGCACCACACGGTTAACGTTGATGCCGGGGAAATAAACGCAAGCGACGCGGTGTGTCTGACTCACCGCGTCGCTGCTCCCGCAGTTTTTTGCCCCCTCCCCCTTTGCCTGTACGCACTGTTTAAGTGCGCCTGTTTTTCCATGCCTTTTTTTAAAGCACTCGCCCCTCTTCTGACCGCATTTATCCCTTTAATTCATTCCCGGTCCCACTGTGGTTCGGAACTTGCTACTTCCCTTGTGTCGTAGCGTTCCAGTAGCAGTCATCACGCGCCACAAGCGCTCATTGGTTTTAGGGATTGAATAATGAAAAAAGCATTTCTTGCCCTCTCTGCACTGACTTTATGCATGGCTGCCGGCGCAGCGCTTGCCAAAGACTATAAGGAGCTGCGTTTCGGTGTTGACCCGTCCTACGCACCGTTTGAGTCCAAGGCGGCCGATGGCAGCCTGGTGGGCTTTGATATCGACTTGGGCAATGCCATCTGCGCCGAATTGAAGGTGAAGTGCAAATGGGTCGAGTCTGACTTTGACGGCACCATTCCAGGGCTTAAAGCCAACAAATTCGACGGTGTGATCTCATCCATGACCGTTACCCCGGCCCGCGAGAAGGTCATCGACTTCTCCAACGAGCTGTTCTCCGGCCCGACCTCGCTGGTGTTCAAAAAAGGCTCGGGGCTGGACGCAAGCCCTGAATCACTGAAAGGCAAGACCGTCGGTTACGAGCAAGGCACCATCCAGGAAGCCTACGCCAAGGCGGTACTGGACAAGGCGGGCGTTAAAACCCAGGCCTACGCCAACCAGGATCAAGTCTATGCCGACCTTATTTCAGGCCGTCTCGACGCCTCGATCCAGGACATGCTGCAAGCCGAACTGGGCTTCCTGAAAACGCCACAAGGCGCTGATTACGAAGTCAGCAAGCCCGTGGACAGCGAATTGCTGCCTTCTAAAACGGCGATCGGTATCAAAAAAGGTAACAAAGAGCTACAGGCCTTGCTGAACAAAGGTATCAAAGCGTTACACGACGATGGCACCTACGCCACGATCCAGAAAAAACACTTCGGCGATCTGAATCTTTACAGCGGCAAATAATGCCTCGGCACCCACGTGCGCGTGGGTGCCTTTTTGACTGCCATAGGTTCGATTGTCATGGTTGAAAACCTTTTACAGAGCCTTGGGCTTTCTGCATTCAGCTTGCAGGGCTTTGGCCCCTTGCTGCTGCAAGGCACCTGGATGACCCTCAAGTTATCGGTATTGTCGCTGGCGGTGAGCGTAGTGCTCGGCCTGCTCGGCGCCAGCGCCAAACTTTCCAGCCTCAAGCTGTTACGCATTCCGGCACAGCTCTACACCACGCTGATTCGCGGCGTCCCCGACCTGGTACTGATGCTGCTGATTTTTTACAGCCTGCAAACCTGGCTGACCAGCCTCACCGATGCGATGGAATGGGAATACATCGAGATCGATCCGTTCAGTGCCGGGGTCATCACCCTGGGTTTTATCTACGGCGCGTATTTCACCGAGACCTTTCGCGGCGCGATCCTCTCGGTGCCCCGTGGTCAAGTCGAAGCGGCGACTGCATATGGTCTCAAGCGCGGGCAGCGGTTCCGCTACGTGGTTTTCCCGCAGATGATGCGCTTCGCCCTGCCGGGCATTGGCAATAACTGGATGGTGATGCTCAAGGCCACGGCGCTGGTGTCCATCATCGGTCTGGCCGACCTGGTCAAGGCCGCTCAGGACGCGGGCAAAAGCACCTATCAGCTGTTCTATTTCCTGGTGATTGCGGCGCTTGTTTACCTGGCCATTACCAGCGTATCCAACTTCGTGTTACGCCGGCTGGAACGCCGCTATGCCGCAGGATCTCGGGAGGCAGTGCGATGATTGAGCTATTGCAGGAGTACTGGCGGCCGTTTCTGTACAGCGACGGCTATCACATCACGGGCCTGGCCATGACTTTGTGGCTGCTGACAGCCTCGCTGGTGATCGGCTTTGTGGTGTCCATCCCGCTGTCTATTGCGCGGGTTTCGCCCAGCCGCTGGGTGCGCTGGCCGATACAGTTTTACACCTACCTGTTTCGCGGCACACCGCTGTATATCCAGTTGCTGATTTGCTACACCGGGATCTACAGCCTCGCCGCCGTCAGATCGCAACCGGTGCTGGATGCGTTCTTTCGCGATGCCATGAACTGTACGATTCTGGCGTTTGCCCTCAACACCTGCGCCTACACCACAGAGATTTTCGCCGGAGCCATCCGCAGCATGGCCCACGGCGAAGTCGAGGCCGCCAAGGCCTATGGCCTCAGTGGCTGGAAACTCTACACCTACGTCATCATGCCCTCGGTGCTGCGGCGCTCATTGCCGTACTACAGCAATGAGGTGATCCTGATGCTGCACTCCACTACCGTGGCGTTTACCGCAACCATTCCAGACGTATTGAAAGTGGCGCGCGACGCCAATTCAGCGACCTTCCTGACGTTTCAGTCATTTGGTATCGCTGCGGTTATTTATCTGTGTGTCACCTTTATTCTGGTTGGATTGTTCCGGCTGGCGGAACGCCGCTGGTTGGCTTTCCTCGGCCCGGCTCACTAGGACGTCTTCATGCAGCGACATCAAATCCACCCTTTACTGGCGCCTGTTCCGGGCACTGAACGGCATATTCACAGCTTTCACTACGGGCCTTCCCGGCCACAGGGCAAAGTCTATATTCAGGCCTCGCTGCACGCGGACGAACTGCCCGGAATGCTGGTCGCCTGGCACCTCAAGCAGCGCCTGGCCGAACTGGAAGATGCCGGCCGGCTGCGCAGCGAAATCGTACTGGTCCCGGTGGCCAATCCGGCGGGGCTGGAACAAGTACTGATGGATATCCCGTTGGGCCGTTACGAGCTGGAAAGCGGGCAAAACTTCAATCGCAACTTCCTGGATCTCAGTACGCAAATCGGCGATGAGCTTGAAGGGCAATTAAACAACGACGCTGCGCACAATCTGCTGCTGATTCGCCGTCATCTGCGCGAAGCACTGGCGGCACAAGTCCCGACGACACAACTGCACTCGCAACGCCTGACCCTGCAAGCGCTGGCATGCGATGCCGATATGGTGCTGGATCTGCATTGCGACTTCGAGGCCGTGGCGCACCTGTACACCACGCCCGAGGCCTGGCCGCAGGTCGAACCGCTGGCCCGCTACCTCGGCGCACAAGCCAGCCTGCTGGCAACAGACTCCGGCGGGTTATCGTTCGATGAGTGCTTCACCCTGCTCTGGTGGCAATTACAGCAACGTTTCGAGCACTGCTTCGCGATCCCGCAGGGCAGTTTTTCCGTGACCGTGGAGTTACGCGGCCAGGGCGATGTCAGCCATGAACATGCCGAGCATGACTGTCAGGCGCTGATTGACTACCTGATCGATTTTGGCGCGATTGAAGGCCAATCCAGGCCTTTCCCGCCTCTACCCTACCCCGCAACACCCTTGGCCGGTGTCGAGCCTGTGGCGACGCCTGTCGGCGGGTTGCTGGTATTTTGCGCCAAGCCGGGTGACTACCTCGACGCCGGCCAGTTGATCGCACAGATCATTGACCCCATCAGCGACCGGCTCACACCGGTTCACTGCACCAACGCCGGCTTGCTCTACGCCCGCTCGCTGCGGCGCATGGCCACTGCCGGCATGGTGATCGCCCATGTTGCAGGCCAAAACGCTTATCGCAGCGGCTATCTTCTTTCTCCTTGAGGTCAGCATGTACAAACTCACCGTCGAAGGACTGCACAAAAGCTATGGCGACAATGAAGTACTCAAAGGCGTTTCGCTCAAGGCCAAAAGCGGGGATGTGATTTGCCTGATAGGCGCCAGTGGCTCGGGCAAAAGCACCTTCTTGCGCTGCATCAACTTCCTCGAAACACCGAACGACGGTGCCATGACCCTTGATGGCCAGGTCATTCGCATGATCAGCGACAAGCACGGCATGCGGGTCGCCGATGATGACGAGTTGCAACGGCTGCGCACCCGCCTGGCCATGGTGTTCCAGCACTTCAATCTGTGGAGCCACATGACGGTGCTGGAGAACATCACCCTGGCGCCGCGCCGCGTGCTGGGGGTCAGCAAAAAAGACGCCGAGGAGCGCGCTCGCCGCTACCTGGACAAGGTCGGCCTGCCCGCCCGCGTGGCCGATCAGTATCCGGCCTTTCTCTCGGGGGGCCAGCAACAGCGTGTCGCCATTGCCAGGGCACTGGCGATGGAGCCGCAAATCATGCTGTTCGACGAACCCACTTCAGCGCTCGACCCGGAGCTGGTGGGCGAGGTGTTGCGAGTCATTCAGGGCCTGGCCGAGGAAGGTCGCACCATGATCATGGTGACCCACGAAATGAGCTTCGCGCGCAAAGTGTCGAGCCAGGTGATGTTTCTTCATCAGGGTCTGGTCGAAGAGCAAGGCCCCCCCGCGGATGTGCTGGACAACCCGAAAAGCGAGCGCTTGCGCCAGTTTTTGAGCGGGAACTTGAAATAAGGGTCACTACAGATCAGGCCGTCGGGGCAGGCGGCGGTTCGTCAGGCAGGGTCGGCACGCCCGGTTCGGGCTCGATCGGCTGGGGGGTATCAGGGTCGGGCTGGCCAGGGATGCCACCGGCATGCAACTGGGGATAAGCGAGCAGAGACCACGCCAGCAGCCCTACCTGATTGGGCTCAAGGCTTGCCAGCTGGGCGCGGATACTCGGATCGATCTTCATAAGGCACTCCTGAGCGATGCTCCGGCTCGCAGGATGCGTAACCGGAATACACTCAATAGAGTGCGTGATCGCCCAAGAATTCCCTCTGTTCGTCAGGTACGTGGCAAGGTCACGCCACGTTGGCCCTGATACTTGCCGCCACGATCCTTGTACGACACTTCGCACTCTTCATCCGACTCGAAGAACAGCATTTGCGCCACGCCTTCGTTGGCGTAGATCTTGGCCGGCAATGTCGTGGTGTTGGAGAACTCCAGGGTGACGTGGCCTTCCCACTCAGGCTCTAGCGGCGTCACGTTAACGATGATGCCGCAGCGTGCGTAGGTGCTTTTACCCAGGCAGATGGTCAGCACGTTGCGCGGAATACGGAAGTATTCAACGGTGCGCGCCAGTGCGAAGGAGTTGGGCGGAATGATGCAGACGTCGCTGATGACATCAACAAAGCTGCCCGCGTCGAAATTCTTCGGATCAACGGTCGCCGAGTTGATATTGGTGAACACTTTGAATTCATTTGCGCAACGAACGTCGTAGCCATAGCTCGATACGCCGTAGGAAATCAGACGGTTCTCACCCTCTTCACGCACCTGACGCTCGACGAAAGGTTCGATCATGCCGTGCTCTTGCGCCATGCGGCGAATCCACTTGTCTGGTTTGATGCTCATGGCGGGTGTCCTGAATAGCGAGGTAGAAAATTCTGTCGGGCATCTTACCGCCCCCTAGGGCCCGGTTCAAAAGTCTGGGGCAAAAATATCGAAAATAGCCTTAGATGCAGTAAATACAGGGTGTAAGGGCAACCGTCAGTCACGTTTTTATAGAAACCTTCGCAAAGACCCTTTGCACGTTCTGAAAAAAGCGTTAAGGTGGCGCCACTGTGTTGCTTGTGTCACTGAGAATCTCTACACGATATGTTGAATTTCGATCCAACCATCTCCAAGAATTTTTCCTGCTCTTTGCACTCAGTCTCGGCCAGGGCTTTTCCTGCGTCGCAGTTATCTTTGTTCAAGGAGTTACACCATGTCTAATCGCCAAACTGGTACCGTTAAGTGGTTCAACGATGAAAAAGGCTTCGGCTTCATCACTCCACAATCCGGTGACGACCTGTTTGTTCACTTCAAAGCAATCCAATCCGACGGCTTCAAAAGCCTGAAAGAAGGCCAACAGGTTTCTTTCATCGCTACCCGCGGTCAGAAAGGCATGCAAGCTGAGGAAGTTCAAGTTATCTAACTTGTGCTGATCCAGTAAAAAACCCCGCCCTTAAAAGCGGGGTTTTTTTATGCCTGCAATAAAATCGCCACAGGTGTGAACCATTCAAAACCTGCGGGAGCGGGTTTGCCCGCAATAGCATCACTGCGGCCACCCCCTCAAGCTTTACACCTGCCGCATAATCAGTCGTCGCTGGTAGTGATCGTCGGCATTGCCTGTGAAGCAGCTTCATGCTGAACAATCCGCGCACCTACCTGGCGGGCCAGTTCCTGATAGATCAGTGCAATCGGGCTATCAGGGTCAGCAACCGCTGTTGGTTTGCCGTTATCGGCCTGCTCACGAATCTCCATCGACAATGGCAGCGAGGCAAGCACCTCAACCCCGTATTGGGTAGCCAGCTTCTCGCCACCGCCCTCGCCGAACAGATGCTCTGCATGACCACAGTTTGAGCAAATGTGTACGGCCATGTTTTCCACCACGCCCAGCACCGGAATGTTCACCTTGCGGAACATCTCGACACCCTTGCGCGCATCCAGCAAAGCCAGATCCTGTGGGGTGGTGACGATTACCGAACCGGTCACCGGGACTTTTTGCGCCAGGGTCAGCTGGATATCACCCGTACCCGGCGGCATGTCGATGACCAGATAATCGAGGTCGTTCCAGGCGGTTTGCGTCACCAACTGCAGCAACGCACCCGACACCATCGGACCACGCCAGACCATCGGTGTGTTGTCGTCGGTCAGAAATGCCATCGACATTACTTCAACGCCATGGGCCTCAATCGGCACAAACCACTTCTGATCACGAATCTTTGGCCGGGTACCCTCAGGGATACCGAACATCACGCCCTGACTCGGACCATAGATATCCGCATCCAGAATCCCCACCCGCGCCCCTTCACGGGCCAGCGCCAGTGCCAGATTGGCGGCGGTGGTGGATTTACCGACACCGCCCTTGCCTGAGGCCACGGCCACAATGTTTTTCACATTGGCCAGACCCGGGATTTGCGCCTGCGCCTTGTGCGCCGCAATCACGCAACTGATTTCAACCTTGGCCGAGGCAACCCCATCCATATTCTCGATGGCCATTTGCAGTATTTGCGCCCAGCCGCTCTTGAACAGACCGGCGGCATAACCCAACTCAAGCTGGACACTGACGCGATCGCCCTGAATTTCAATGTTGCGAATGCATCCGGCACTGACCGGATCCTGATTCAAATAAGGGTCGGTGTATTGGCGAAGGACGGCCTCCACCGCTGCGCGATTGACTGCGCTCATGGGCAACTCCCGTAAAGACTGAGTGAAACAGGCCGCTATCGTACCTGTAATAAACCATCGGCAGCAGGCTTTTGCAGCGCTCAAAAACAGCCTAAACGATCAGATACACCGCCACGGGGTGAAATATATTGCTCGGCGCTTTATAGTGGCCGACCACCGTCTCATCAAGTAGCCGAGCCCCATGTCCGAGCCACGCAAGATCCTCGTCACCAGCGCCCTGCCCTATGCCAATGGTTCAATTCACCTTGGCCATATGCTTGAGTACATCCAGACCGATATGTGGGTGCGTTTCCAGAAACTTCGCGGCAATCAGTGCACTTATGTCTGTGCAGACGACGCCCACGGCTCGGCCATCATGCTGCGCGCCGAAAAAGAAGGCATCACCCCCGAGCAACTGATCGCCAACGTCCAGGCTGAACACAGCGCCGACTTTGCCGAGTTTCTCGTAGACTTCGACAACTTCCATTCGACCCACGCCGAAGAAAACCGTGAGCTGTCGAGTGCGATCTACATCAAGTTGCGCGAAGCCGGGCATATCGCTACCCGCTCGATCACCCAGTACTTCGACCCGGAAAAGAAAATGTTCCTGGCCGACCGCTTCATCAAGGGCACCTGCCCTAAATGCGGCACGGATGATCAATACGGCGACAACTGCGAAAAATGCGGCGCCACCTATGCGCCAACCGACCTGAAAAATCCAAAGTCGGCGATCTCGGGTGCCACTCCGGTACTCAAGGACTCCGAGCACTTCTTCTTCAAGCTGCCCGACTTCGACGCCATGCTCAAAAGCTGGACCCGTAGCGGCGCCCTGCAAGATGCCGTGGCCAACAAGATCGCCGAATGGCTGGATGCTGGCCTGCAACAGTGGGATATCTCCCGCGATGCACCGTATTTCGGCTTCGAGATCCCGGATGCACCCGGCAAGTACTTCTACGTATGGCTGGATGCACCAATCGGCTACATGGCCAGCTTCAAGAACCTCTGCGCACGCCGTCCGGAACTGGACTTCGATGCGTACTGGGCCAAGGATTCCACCGCCGAGCTGTATCACTTCATCGGCAAGGACATCGTGAACTTCCACGCCCTGTTCTGGCCAGCCATGCTCGAAGGTGCCGGCTATCGCAAGCCGACCGCCATCAATGTGCACGGCTACCTGACCGTCAACGGCCAGAAAATGTCCAAATCCCGCGGCACCTTTATCAAGGCCCGCACCTACCTGGACCATCTGTCGCCGGAATACCTGCGCTATTACTACGCTTCCAAGCTGGGGCGCGGCGTCGATGACCTGGACCTGAACCTGGAAGACTTCGTACAGAAGGTCAACTCGGATCTGGTCGGCAAAGTGGTGAACATTGCCAGCCGTTGTGCCGGTTTCATTCACAAGGGTAACGCCGGTGTCATGGTCGAGGGCAATGCTGCTCCCGAGCTGACCGATGCATTCCTTGCTGCAGCACCGAGCATTGCCGAAGCTTATGAAGCCCGTGACTTTGCTCGCGCCATGCGTGAAATCATGGCCCTGGCCGACCGCGCCAACGCCTGGATCGCTGAAAAAGCGCCTTGGGCAATGGCCAAGGTCGAAGGCAAGCAGGATGAAGTCCAGGCCGTCTGCGCCCTGGGGATCAACCTGTTCCGCCAGCTGATCATCTTCCTCAAGCCGGTACTGCCACAGCTCGCAGCCGATGCCGAGGCCTTCTTGAACGTCGAGCCTTTGACCTGGAACGATTACAACGTCTTGCTGGCCAACCATCAGTTGAATGCATTCAAACCATTGATGACCCGTATTGACCCGGTCAAGGTCCAGGCCATGAGCGACGCATCCAAAGAAGACCTGGCTGCCAGCCAGACCGACACCGGTTCCGCTGCCCCACAAGGCAACGGTGAGCTGGTCAAGGAGCCGCTGGCTGCAGAAATCGACTTTGATGCCTTCGCCGCTGTGGACTTGCGCGTCGCGCTGATCCTCAAGGCCGAAGCCGTTGAAGGTGCGGACAAGCTGCTGCGCCTGACGCTGGATATTGGCGATGAGCAACGCAACGTGTTCTCGGGCATCAAGAGCGCTTATCCGAACCCGTCCGACCTTGAAGGTCGCCTGACCATGATGATTGCCAACCTGAAGCCGCGTAAAATGCGCTTCGGCATATCTGAAGGGATGGTGATGGCTGCCGGCCCTGGCGGTGAAGAAATTTACCTGCTGAGCCCGGATAGCGGTGCTAAACCTGGTCAACGCATCAAGTAATAGCGCCCCCTCTTAACCGCTAACGGCCCACAAGCCGTTAGCGGTTGTCATTCTGCTGCCCTGCTTGCCTTGTCGGATAATCAGCCCTGCTCGCTTGACCGCACCGATCATGACTGACCTGATACTGATATTTGATAGCCACACCCCCAATTCTTCACCTGCGCATGATGAGTGCCGCCCGGGTGCGCCCCGCCGTCGCTGGACTGATCACACCATGAGCCTGATTCAACGTATTGATGCTTTATTGCCGCAAACCCAATGCGGAAAATGCGGCCACCCGGGCTGCAAACCCTATGCGCAAGGTATTGCCCAAGGCGAGGCCATCAACAAGTGCCCACCCGGAGGGCATGAAACCATTGCAGCACTCGCCACCCTGCTCAGCATTCCAGTACTGGAACTGGATACCGGACGAGGTGCCGCGCCACCCCAGGTAGCCTATATTCGCGAAGCCGAATGTATCGGTTGCACCAAATGCATTCAGGCCTGCCCGATTGATGCCATTCTCGGCGCGGCCAAGCTCATGCACACCGTCATTGTCGACGAATGCACCGGCTGCGACCTCTGCATAGCTCCCTGCCCGGTGGACTGCATTGAAATGCGACCTTTGCCTGCAAATGTAATCCCGATTGTCGGCGACCTCGCTCACGAAGCAGAGCAGTACAACGCCCGCAGCCAAAAACGAGACCACGCCCGCAGACGTTATGAGCGGCGTGACGAGCGCCTGCACCGCGAAGAGCAACACAGGCTCGCAGAACGCCTGGCACGCGCCCAACGGCCATCTGCAGGCGCCGACAGCGGCATGCACCCAGGGAGCCTGGCAGCAGAACCATTCAGCCCTAACGATGCAACGCTTAAAAAAGCCAAGGTCGAGCTCGCCATGGCCCGCGCCCAATTGAACAAATCGCTCAAGGCATTTGGCCATCCTCCAACTGCACCGCAGCAATTCCAGCTCGTGGCCCTGCAGCAGCAGTTTGAGTCAGCTGAACAAACACTGGCCCAACTGGAGGCTGGCCCCAAGGCTGCTGTTGCCGAGCCCGCTGCAAACAACGCAGAACTCAAACGCGCAAAAATCCAACTGGCCATGCGGCGCGCCGAGCTTAAAAAGGCGCAAACCCAGGAACAGTCCAGCGCGCAACTGACGCTTTTAACTGAAGCTGTTACCCAGGCGCAAATAACACTCAACGCGTTGAGCCCATCCAAGGTCTGATAGGTTCTTTCACCACAAAACAAGCGCCGCTTCGTTTAACGGACAGCTATCGAACAAAGGTTTAACCCATGAACGCCGCAAAGCGCCTTGAGATATTTCGCCGGTTTCACGAAGACAACCCTGAACCCAAAACCGAACTTGCCTACACCTCTCCTTTCGAACTATTGATTGCCGTGATCCTGTCCGCTCAAGCCACCGACGTGAGCGTGAACAAGGCAATGGCCAAACTGTTTCCAGTCGCCAATACACCAGAAGCCATCTACGCTCTGGGGGTAGAAGGGCTGACGGAGTACATCAAGACCATTGGCCTTTTTAACAGTAAGGCTAAAAACGTGATTGAAACCTGCCGTTTATTGATTGAACGCCATGACAGTCAGGTACCACAGACGCGCGAAGAGCTTGAAGCGCTCCCCGGAGTAGGGCGCAAGACTGCAAACGTGGTACTCAACACAGCCTTCAGACAGCTGACTATGGCCGTGGACACCCATATTTTCAGGGTCAGTAACCGTACGGGAATTGCACCAGGCAAAAATGTGGTCGAGGTCGAAAAGAATTTAATGAAGTACGTACCCAAACCGTATCTGCTGGACGCCCATCATTGGCTCATCCTGCATGGCCGCTACGTCTGCCAGGCGCGCAAGCCGCGGTGCGGGAGCTGTCGCATAGAAGACCTGTGCGACTTCAAGGAAAAAACCTCTGACGATTGAGTAATAGATATTTTATGGGCTGATCGATTGAGAAAATCTTTTTTACCCCGGCAGCGAATATCGCTATAAGGGGCGCCATTGACTGTCTTGGCCTGGAGTGAACTGAATGAGCACTGGCAAAGAAGAACTGGAAGTAGAAGAAGATTTTGCAGTCGTCGATCCGGACGAAATAGTGGAGCCTGTTATCGAGGTGGCCAAAACCAATTTGGCCAAACGCCGGACTATAGACGCACTTCTGGAAGAAAAAAGGCTCAGAAAAGAGCTTGAAGATTATGGATACGATCTTTAGTTTTTGGAAAACGACATCAAAAGCCTCCTTTAGCGGAGGCTTTTTTGTTTTCAGAGGGCTCTGGCTTGGCTCTCAATTCCCCACACCCCTCGTCTCATACCAGGCCATTACGCTGTGCAAGCTCGATCAAATCAACGAGCGAGCGGGCATTCAGCTTCAATAAAAGGCGCGTTTTGTAGGTACTCACCGTTTTATTGCTCAGAAACATGCCATCAGCTATCTCTTTGTTGCTTTTCCCTCGCGCCAACTGCTGCAGCACCATCATCTCTCGCCCTGACAGGCGATTGACCATATCCGCCTCGCTGGCATTTCCCAGGCTGGAGCGCACTGAGTGCAAGGCCTGATTCGGGAAGTAACTGTAACCTGACAGCACAGCCTTGATAGCACTCAGCAGTTCGGTCAAATCCTGCTGCTTGCATACATAACCTGCTGCACCTGCCTGCATGCAGCGCATGGAAAAGTGACCCGGGGCTTGTGAAGTCAGCACCAGAACCTTGACAGGCACTGCAGGTGTTGACAGGCGCGCAATAACTTCAAGCCCGTCAAGTTTGGGTATCCCAATATCGAGAATTACAATATCGGGCGCGTATTCACGTGCAAGCTGTAAAGCGTCCACTCCATTGTCCGTCTCTGCGATGACTTCGTAGCCATGTCTTTCCATGAGCATACGCACAGCAAGACGAATTACAGGATGATCATCCACGATCAGCACTTTATTCATGGGCAATTCCAATTTATCGCTGTTCGAATTTTTAGAACCAGCACAATAGCCTAGTCATGACAACCTGGGCATAGTGTCCCCCCAAGCACTAACAACCAAAGACATTTCCTACACAAAATCAAGAAAAAACCTACATGTTCACGACACAAATAACAGACATTTATTACACCTCAAGTAAACAACTAAACATACATCCTCCCCTGCGACGCCATCCTCAAACTTAATGCACAGCCATGAGCACAACTTGAAATATCTTTATACAAGTAATGGCAAGCGCTCTACCTCAAGTAAAAACCAAGATTTCACCATATCAGCACGCCCTTCACTCAACACCTGAACCCCCTTTAAAACCGTGCTACAACCCAATCAGAAAATAAAAAAAACCAAAACCAAGTAATTTTCACGAAAGGTAAAATCTACTCTTTTCCCATGAGAAAATAGTAGGCAATTTCACTTAAAGAATAGGACTACATAGCATTCAGAAAACACCCAAGCACAAAAATATATCAAAACAAAACTCACCCCCAATGCGTTTTTTTGAAAATAACTGAGCACAAGTAAAATCTAGATAGATACTCCCCTCACAGTCACACACATGCCGCATAATCCCTTCTCTATTTGATTTTATATAAAACGATTTACACCAGCATGCTTCACACCCCCTAACAACATTTATAGAACCCACCCTACTCTACGAAACACTTCCTACAGACAGCTCGAATTAAGAAATAAAACCGAAAAACCACTCCCTGACAGCGTCAACCGCACCTATATTTGTTTGCAACTTCAAAAACCCACGTCTAGGTTAATAACAGATGCACCCTGAAAACACATGAGCATCACCACCGCATCATAGCTTTCGACATCCCACGGCCCACACCGCCCCCCCCAAATAACCTCCTGCCGGAATTCATAAAATGATACGCCACAAAATAAAAATCAATAACCCACTTACAGTGATCGCTATCTTTTCAATGCTGACAGAAGCTTCCGCCGCAGTCTCATTGCCCTACATCAACAGCGAACACCAAAAAATATACGTATGGTTTTTGATTATATTTCCGTCTTTTTTAATCACCCTGTTTTTTCTCACTTTGAATTTCAATAACAAGAGCCTTTACACTCCGACTGATTTATCCAAGGCAGAACACACTCCCAGAGCTACCGAACTTCACCCAGAGGCCCCAGCCTCTTTTAAACACACAACACCGCCAATACCACTTTCCACACTGCGCTATCAGGCGAGCATAAATTTCAGCGCACGCACACCTCAGCGCTTTATATTCCTTCCCAGGGGCCATAGAGTGCATGATCCTGACCCGCCCAGCACGCCTGTAACGCTCTCGACAGAGAGCCTCGTATTGATTGAAGGCACCCAACCTACAAAACTTTACTTTATCGACCTTAGCCACGAACGCTCACAACGACCAGACAAATACACACTTGAAAATACCCTGCGCACTCACTTGAATATGTCACGCAACAACAAGAACAACATGACAGAAAAAGATGTACTGCTACTGCTGGTAAATACTCAATCACAACTAGATATGGTTAAACACTTTGTACGCAACGCGTGTACTGGCCATACACAAGTCATCGCCTACAATAGAGATACACGCAAGCTGGACACACTGAATTCACCTTGATGAGCCCGTCATGCCTGACTCATCAGCAAAAAAAAGCCCCGACCAATGGCCGGGGCTTTTTTACAGGCAGCGCGTATTAGAAAAACTTGCGGCCTTTGTTTGCAGCAATGCGCATGCGCAACGCATTCAACTTGATAAACCCTGCAGCGTCTTCCTGGTTGTAAGCACCGCCATCTTCTTCAAAAGTGGCAATATTGGCATCAAACAACGAATCGTCAGACTTGCGACCGGTAACGATCACGTTGCCTTTGTACAGTTTCAGACGAACGACACCGTTCACGTGAGCCTGAGACGCATCAATCATTTGTTGCAGCATCAAACGCTCAGGGCTCCACCAATAGCCGGTGTAGATCAGGCTGGCGTACTTAGGCATCAACTCGTCTTTCAGGTGAGCGACTTCACGGTCCAGAGTGATCGACTCAATGGCACGGTGAGCCCGCAGCATGATGGTGCCGCCCGGTGTTTCGTAGCAGCCACGGGACTTCATCCCTACATAACGGTTTTCAACGATATCGAGACGACCGATGCCGTTCTCGCCGCCGATACGGTTTAGAGTTGCCAGCACGGTGGCCGGGGTCATTTCGACGCCGTCCAGGGCAACGATATCGCCGTTGCGGTAAGTCAGTTCCAGAAAGGTCGGCGTGTTAGGCGCGTCTTCTGGCGACTTGGTCCAACGCCACATGTCTTCTTCATGCTCGGTCCAGGTATCTTCCAGCACACCGCCCTCGTAGGAGATGTGCAGCAAGTTGGCATCCATCGAGTACGGGGATTTCTTCTTGCCGTGGCGTTCGATCGGGATATTGTGCTTTTCAGCGTAATCCATCAGCTTTTCACGGGAGAGCAAGTCCCACTCACGCCAAGGAGCAATAACCTTGACCCCTGGTTTCAAGGCATAGGCGCCCAGTTCAAAACGAACCTGGTCATTACCTTTACCTGTTGCGCCGTGGGAAATGGCGTCTGCGCCTGTTTCATTGGCAATTTCAATCAGGCGCTTGGCGATCAGCGGACGAGCAATGGAAGTACCCAGCAGGTACTCGCCTTCGTAAACAGTGTTGGCGCGGAACATCGGGAAAACGAAGTCTCGAACAAACTCTTCACGCAGGTCATCAATGTAGATTTCCTTAACGCCCATGGCTTGCGCCTTGGCACGTGCCGGTTCGACTTCTTCGCCCTGACCCAGGTCAGCGGTGAAGGTTACGACTTCACAGTTATAAGTATCCTGCAGCCACTTCAGGATCACCGAAGTGTCCAGGCCGCCCGAATAAGCCAGAACGACCTTGTTTACGTCCGCCATGCCATCACTCCACGGGTTGTTCGAAAAGCCGAACAGTCTACCGCCCATATGCGTGAATTTACAGAGGCGCGACAGCTTAAGACGACAAAGCGACAGATTATGTCAAGGCCGCGACCAGACGATCGCTTCAAGAAATTGCAGAAGGCTGTGTAACAACCACTGACGGAACCGCTTTTACAGGCTCAGGGAGCCGCTCCAGACGGACACTGACCCGGCGGTTTTTGGCGCGATTTGCCCCATTGGTATTCGGCGCCAGCGGGTATTGTTCGCCGTGGAAACGCACCGTGATCTGCGACTCCTGCAACCCGTTTTCCTTGAAGTAATTCATCACGGCCAATGCCCGGCGCCGGGACAACTCGCGATTGGTCAACCGATTGCCCTGATTGTCCGAATGACCGTCCAGGGTGACGTGATTGACCGAAGGGTCTGCCTTCAAGTACTCAACCATCACTTGCAGGCTGCTCTGCGCATTGGGATCAAGTTCGGTACCGCTACCAGGAAATCCGATCTGGCTGTACCTGACCTGTTCAAAGTTTTTGGGCAGCAGCTTTGCCGTGCAGGCCTCGTAATCCCTATAAGCCTGGCGAAATCTGACCGGCAATAGACGAACTTCCGACACGCTACCCTCGCGGGAGAAATGCCTTACCAGCGGGCTTCGCCCTTCGAGCAGACCGCGAAACAAGCGTCCCGCCTGGGCTTGAGAGCTGTTGAACAATACCTGTCCACGTCCGATGCGTACGGCCCCCAGATCAATGTCTCCCCTCCCCGGCTGCCACGGTGCAGCCGCCGCCAGTAGAGTTGCAGAGCCCTCGCCAAGCATCGGACTGTAGGCATTGAGGCGGAAAACGGCCTGCTCGCCAGCCCGACGCACAAAGGCTCCGGAACCGAAGTCAGTAATGGGCTGGATCAGACGGCATTCAAATTTATCGCCTTCCACTTTCCACTCGATATTCTCCAGCCGTGTCTGAAAAGTCAGAGCCATGGCCGGCAGGCTGGCAAACATACTGAGCAGGATGAAATAACGCTGGCGCACGGGAGGCTCCACAGGCTTGTACTGCAAAAAAACAGTCAACCGATTTACGGCATACCCTGGAGATATCGGTTACTCACCACAAAACTTGATAGCGAGTGCCTGATAGAGTCTTTTCCGGTAGCATTCACATCAGTTTGACCCGCCTGGAATCCCCAATGTCTGACCGCCTGACCCTGCTGCGTCCCGACGACTGGCATATACATCTTCGCGATGGTGCTGTGTTGCCCCACACTGTTGCGGATGTAGCGCGCACTTTTGGCCGCGCCATCATCATGCCCAACCTGGTACCTCCGGTGCGTAATGCAGCCGAAGCCGATGCCTACCGCCAGCGAATTCTTGCTGCGCGCCCGGCCGGCAGCCGCTTCGAGCCGCTGATGGTGCTTTACCTTACTGACCGAACACAGCCAGAAGACATTCGTACGGCCAAAGCCTGCGGGTTCGTCCATGCTGCCAAGCTGTACCCGGCCGGCGCAACGACCAACTCCGACTCCGGCGTGACCAGCATCGACGCGATCTTTCCGGTGCTTGAAGTCATGGCCGAAGTTGGCATGCCATTACTGATACACGGCGAAGTCACCCGCGCCAACGTGGACGTCTTTGATCGCGAAAAAATCTTCATCGACGAGCATATGCGCCGTGTTGTAGAGCGATTCCCGACCTTGAAAGTGGTGTTTGAACACATCACCACCGCAGACGCGGTGCAGTTCGTCAACGAGGCTTCGGCCAACGTCGGCGCAACCATCACGGCTCATCACTTGCTTTACAACCGCAACCACATGCTGGTTGGCGGTATTCGCCCGCACTTCTATTGCCTGCCGATCCTCAAGCGCAACACCCATCAGGAAGCTCTGCTGGATGCCGCAACCAGTGGCAGCGAGAAGTTCTTCCTGGGCACCGACTCGGCACCCCATGCCCAGCACGCCAAAGAAGCTGCATGCGGCTGTGCCGGCTGCTATACCGCTTATGCGGCCATCGAGATGTACGCCGAAGCTTTTGAACAGCGCAATGCGCTGGACAAACTGGAAGCTTTTGCCAGCTTGAACGGCCCTCGTTTCTACGGGCTGGCCCCGAGCACCGAACAGATCACCCTGGTTCGCCAGGAATGGACCGCCCCAAACAGCCTGCCTTTCGGCGAGCTGACCGTAATCCCGCTGCGCGCCGGTGAAAAACTGCGCTGGCGCCTGCTTGAGGAACAGCTGTGAGTGACGACCATTATGATGACGAACACGAAGGCGGCCATGGCGGCGGATCGCGCCACCCGATGGCCGAGCGTTTTCGCGGCTATCTACCGGTCGTAATCGATGTTGAAACCGGTGGTTTCAACTGCGCCACTGATGCCTTGCTGGAAATCGCCGCAGTAACGATCGGTATGGACGAAAGAGGCTTCGTATACCCGGAGCACACCTATTTCCACCGTGTAGAACCGTTTGAAGGCGCCAACATCGAAGCTGCCGCGCTGGAGTTCACCGGCATCAAGCTGGATCACCCGCTGCGCATGGCCGTCAGCGAAGAGACAGCCTTGACCGACATCTTCCGTGGTGTGCGCAAGGCCCTGAAAGCCAATGGCTGCAAACGCGCCATTCTGGTTGGCCATAACAGCAGCTTCGATCTGGGCTTCCTCAACGCAGCCGTTGCGCGCCTGGACATGAAACGCAATCCGTTTCACCCGTTCTCGAGCTTTGATACAGCGACCCTGGCTGGCCTGGCTTACGGCCAAACCGTGCTGGCCAAAGCCTGTCAAACCGCCGACATCGATTTTGACGGGCGTGAAGCCCACTCGGCACGTTATGACACCGAGAAAACTGCTGAACTGTTCTGTGGCATCGTCAACCGCTGGAAACAAATGGGCGGCTGGAAAGACTTTAACGACTGATCAAGCCGTTTGGGTTTATCCCGCTCCATAAAAAAACCGGACACTGGGTCCGGTTTTTTTATGCCTGAAACTAACCTTTACAGCTGGTCAGCATTCTCAGTCAGGTAAGCAGCAACACCTGCAGTCGAAGCGGTCATGCCCTTGTCGCCTTTCTTCCAGTTGGCAGGGCAAACTTCGCCGTGCTCTTCGTGGAATTGCAAAGCGTCAACCAGACGCAGCAGCTCGTCCATGTTACGGCCCAGTGGCAGGTCGTTAACGATCTGGGAACGTACAACGCCCTTGTCATCGATCAGGAATGCGCCGCGCAGAGCAACGCCGCCTTCGGTTTCAACGTCGTAGGCCTTGCAGATTGCGTGATTGATGTCAGCAGCCATGGTGTATTTCACCTGGCCGATGCCGCCATTGTTCACTGGCGTGTTGCGCCATGCGTTGTGAGTGAAATGGGAGTCGATCGATACGGCAACCACTTCAACGTTACGCGCCTGGAACTCAGGAATGCGGTGATCCAGAGCAATCAGCTCGGACGGGCAAACGAAAGTGAAATCCAGCGGGTAGAAGAACACCAGGCCGTATTTGCCTTTGATGGCGGTGGACAGTGTGAAGCTGTCAACGATTTCGCCATTGCCAAGTACGGCAGCGACGGTGAAGTCAGGGGCTTGTTTGCCTACGAGTACGCTCATTGGATATCTCCTGGTGTGCGGTGCAAAAAACAGGACCTGGCCGCCATCGTGCAACTGCAGTCTCGTGGCCAGTACCTGCGTGAAAATGACCGACCATCATACACCGCCGGTCGGAACGGGCCTTAACCCTTTTTCAGCGCGGGAAAGCACAGCCCCAAGACCGTTCGTCAGCACGGTGCTGGGAAACCACAATTGAGACTCAAGGCACTTTGACAATCATTCTCGTTAACATTAAGATCTATCGCATTGAATCCCAACCAGTGATGGTTCTTATTTATGTACGTTTGCCTTTGCACTGGCGTCACCGATGGAAAAATCCGCGACGCAATCTACGACGGTTGCTGCAGCTACCGCGAAGTTCGTGAAGCAACAGGTGTTGCCAGCCAATGCGGTAAATGTGCGTGTCTGGCCAAGCAAGTGGTTCGCGAAACCCTGACCTCACTGCAAGCCAGCCAGGCGGCCATGAGTTTTCCAGCAGAATTTTCAGCCGCATAATTGACTCATTCCAAAGAACCGAACTTAGTGTTCGGTTTTTTTATGCCTAAAATTCAAGTGCTTAGGCCCAAGACGCGGAACACAAACATTCTTATTCCGATTAATTTTCATATATTATTCAACTACTTAGGTTTGACAGCCATCAAGGTGCGGCTCAAACTCTGCCTTATATACGGTTAATCAAGGCAGGCTCCGGACATGAAAGGCGATATTTCAGTCATTCAGCATCTCAACAAAATTCTCGGTAACGAGCTGGTCGCTATCAACCAATACTTCCTGCATGCACGCATGTATCAGGATTGGGGCCTGGAGAAGTTGGGTGCTCACGAGTACCACGAGTCCATCGACGAGATGAAACACGCGGACAAGCTGATCAAACGAATCCTGTTCCTGGAAGGCCTGCCGAACGTACAAGACCTTGGCAAGCTGCACATCGGCGAGCACACTAAAGAAATGCTCGAGTGCGACCTGCGCATTGAGAAGACTGGCCATGCCGACCTCAAAGCAGCCATTGCGCACTGTGAAGTGGTCGGTGACTTTGGCAGCCGCGAAATGCTGGAAGATATTCTTGAATCTGAAGAAGAACATATCGACTGGCTGGAAACCCAATTGGGCCTGATCGACAAAGTTGGCATTGAGAACTATCTGCAATCACAAATGGGGGAGTAACTAACCTCCATTAAAAAGCCCCGCCCTGATTATCAGGAGCGGGGCTTTTTTATACGCTGTAATTTAACAACCGTTACAGCGCGACTGTGATCACGCTTCAGTCTTGTTCGCAGCAGCTTTCTCGACAGCTTCTTTAATCAAAGCCTGCAAAGAACCATCAGCAGCCATCTCAGCCATGATGTCGCTGCCGCCAACCAACTCACCACCGACCCACAGTTGTGGGAAAGTTGGCCAGTTAGCGTATTTCGGCAGATTGGCGCGAATTTCTGGATTCTGGAGGATGTCCACGTAAGCGAACTTCTCGCCACAGCCCATCACAGCCTGAGCAGCCTTGGCCGAAAAGCCGCACTGCGGAGCATTCGGAGAGCCTTTCATGTAGAGCAGAATGGTGTTGTTGGCAATCTGGTCTTTAATAGTTTCGATGATATCCATGGAGCACCTCGGCTGAACTTTCCGACTCAGTTGTCGGCACGGTGGCGTATTGTAACGGAAAGCCAAGCGTCACGCTCGGTCTCCCAAGCCAGCGGTTTCCTACTGCCAGCGCAGGCACACAAAATTGCCAAGCAACGTAAGGGCAGTGTACAAATGGGCAGCTGAGGTGAGGCAAATCACTTGATCGTGGTTACAGCCACGCGCTCATGCAGCGCAGACTCGCTCAAACCTCTGAACACGTGACCCTTATTGGCAAGACGCGACATTTCCTTATAAGATCGCGCCTTCCCCTATTTCGTCGCCCCGTGCGGCTTTCGCCGCAGGTCTCGCCCGTTTTTCCGAAAACCCCGGCTTTGAGCATCTGCGGTCGTTGCAAAAAAGGTAGTTAATGATGAGCGCAAGGCACTTTCTCTCCCTGATGGATTGCACGCCCGAAGAGCTAGTCAGCGTGATTCGTCGAGGTATCGAGCTGAAGGACCTGCGTCAACGCGGCGTTCTCTTCGAACCCCTCAAAGGTCGCGTACTGGGCATGATTTTCGAGAAGTCATCGACCCGCACCCGACTGTCATTTGAAGCCGGCATGATCCAGCTGGGTGGCCAGGCAATTTTTCTGTCGCCTCGCGATACACAATTGGGCCGTGGCGAGCCTATCGGCGACTGCGCAATTGTTATGTCTCGGATGCTCGACGCCGTAATGATCCGTACCTTCGCCCACAGCACGCTGACCGAGTTCGCAGCCAATTCTCGCGTACCCGTCATCAATGGCCTGTCGGACGACCTGCACCCATGCCAACTGCTGGCCGACATGCAAACCTTCCTCGAACATCGCGGTTCGATCAAAGGCAAAACCGTGGCCTGGATCGGCGACGGCAACAACATGTGCAACAGCTATATAGAAGCGGCCATCCAGTTCGATTTCCAGTTACGCATTGCCTGCCCCGAAGGTTACGAGCCTGCCCCGGAATTCGTGGCCCAGGCAGGTGACCGCATTACCATCGTCCGTGATCCACGTGAGGCCGTGGCAGGTGCCCATCTGGTGAGCACAGACGTATGGACCTCTATGGGTCAGGAAGAAGAGACCGCCAAACGCCTGGAGCTGTTTGCCCCGTATCAGGTCAACCGCGCCCTGCTCGACCTGGCTGCCGACGATGTGCTGTTCATGCACTGCCTGCCGGCTCACCGCGGCGAAGAGATCAGCCTTGACCTGCTGGATGACAGCCGCAGCGTGGCATGGGATCAGGCTGAAAACCGCCTGCACGCGCAAAAAGCGCTGCTCGAATTTCTTGTCCAGCCGGCGTACCAACCCGCATGAGCCAGCCGTTATTGCTCAACCTCAGTGATCTGGCCTGTGGGTATCAGGGCCAGAGCGTCGTGCAAAACCTCAACCTGCACCTCAATGCCGGCGATATTGGTTGCCTGCTTGGCTCCTCTGGGTGCGGTAAAACCACCACCCTACGGGCGATTGCAGGTTTTGAGCCGATACATCAGGGCGAAATCACGCTGGCAGGCGAAGTCATCTCCAAAGCCGGTTTCACCCTGGCACCCGAGAAACGTCGCATCGGCATGGTGTTTCAGGACTACGCCCTCTTTCCGCATCTGAGCGTAGCCGACAATATTGCCTTCGGGATTCGCAAACACCCGAATAAAGAACGCGTGACCGAAGAGCTGCTTGAACTGGTCAATCTGAAAAACCTGGGCAAGCGCTTCCCCCACGAGCTTTCTGGCGGCCAGCAGCAACGTGTTGCCCTGGCCCGCGCCTTGGCGCCAGAGCCGCAACTGCTGCTGCTGGATGAACCGTTCTCCAACCTCGATGGTGAGCTGCGGCGCAAACTCAGCCATGAAGTGCGCGACATCCTGAAAGCCCGTGGTACCAGTGCGATTCTGGTGACACATGATCAGGAAGAAGCCTTCGCTGTAAGCGACCATGTAGGCGTGTTCAAAGAAGGCCGTCTTGAGCAGTGGGATACGCCCTACAACCTCTACCACGAGCCCCTGACGCCGTTTGTGGCGAGCTTTATCGGTCAGGGCTACTTTATTCGCGGCCAACTCCTAAGCCCCGAGTCGGTGCAAACCGAGCTGGGGGTTTTACGCGGCAATCGGGCTTACATCTGGCCAACGGGCGGCGCGGTTGATGTACTGCTGCGCCCGGACGATATCGTCTACGCCCCCGAGAGCGACTTGAAAGCACGGATTATCGGCAAGACCTTCCTCGGCGCCTCGACCCTGTACCGCCTGCAACTGCCTACCGGCAGCCAGCTGGAGTCGATTTTCCCGAGCCATGCCGACCACCTGCCAGGTACAGAGGTGGGCATTCGCGTAGCGGCAGAGCACCTGGTAATGTTCCAAACCAGCGGCAGCATCGCAGCGCAAATCCCGCATTCCGACTCAGGCGTAAGGCGCTTCAGCACCACCGACTGAAATTGTGGGAACCATCCTGCTCGCGATACAGACAACGCGAGCAGGATGGCTCTTACATTAGCGTCAGCTTATTGCCTCCCGACTTCCGCAAACTGCGCCTGCGTATGCTCTGCCAGTACTGCAGGGGCAAGCTCTACTTCCAGCCCGCGTCGTCCGGCGCTGACAAAAATCGTCTCGAAAGCCTCTGCACTTCTATCAATGAAAGTGCGCAGTCGCCTCTTCTGTCCCAGAGGGCTGATCCCACCCAACAGATACCCCGTTGAACGCTGAGCGGCCGCAGGATCAGCCATTTCGACTTTTTTTACCCCCGCCGCCTGTGCCAGCGCTTTTAAATCAAGGCTTCCGACGACCGGTACAACCGCAACCAATAACTCCCCCTTTTCACTGCTGGCCAACAGCGTCTTGAACACTTGGGCCGGCTCCAGCCCAAGCTTCTCCGCGGCCTCCAACCCGTAGGACGCCGCCTTGGGGTCATGTTCATAACTGTGTACCCGATGTTCGGCGCGAACTTTTTTCAGCAGGTCCAGTGCAGGCGTCATGACAGCTCCAGTCTTGAAAGGGGGGAGAGAAAAACAATGGCTGATTTTAGGCCATAGGCCAACAAAAGGGCGCTAACACAGGGCTTTTCGCCCTGAATCCAGCTGAAACGTTACACGCGAGCCTACCGATTCGTAGCGTTTTCTTACAGAAAAACCAATACCAAAACATGTTCCTAAAGTCAGAATGTGAATGGGCGTTCACTTTCGACCTTTGACAGCAGTGTTTCTTGTCTATATTTTTTCGAATCTGAATATGCCAAGTTATCACCCACACAACTTTGCCTGACCCTTAAATCAGTAATGCGCATTTTCCGGTTAAGGTTCAGGCGCACTGCCAACCTGATTGACGACGTCAAAAAACAACAATAACGAGGTTTGACATGACGACTGCATCGCAGCACCCCACGCTTTCAGGCCAGTGCCTGGCCGAATTTCTCGGCACCGCGCTTCTCATCTTCTTCGGCACAGGTTGCGTTGCGGCTCTCAAGGTCGCGGGCGCGAGTTTTGGGCTATGGGAAATCAGCATCATCTGGGGCATCGGCGTGAGCATGGCGATTTACCTGACGGCAGGCGTTTCCGGCGCACACCTGAACCCGGCAGTCAGCATCGCACTTTGCCTGTTCACCGATTTTGACAAACGCAAACTGCCGTTCTACATCCTTGCCCAGATCGCAGGTGCCTTCTGCGCTGCGGCGTTGGTTTACACGCTCTACAGCAACCTGTTTTTCGATTACGAACAGGCGCACAACATGGTTCGCGGCAGCCAGGCCAGCCTAGAGTTGGCATCGGTGTTCTCGACCTACCCACACCCTTCCATCACGGTACTGCAGGCCTTCCTCGTAGAGATGGTGATTACCGCTATCCTCATGGGCGTAATCATGGCCCTGACCGACGACAAAAATGGCTTGCCGCGCGGTCCGTTGGCACCCTTGCTGATTGGCCTGCTGATTGCCGTTATCGGTAGTTCAATGGGCCCCCTGACAGGCTTTGCGATGAACCCGGCGCGGGATTTCGGGCCTAAGCTGATGACTTTCTTTGCTGGCTGGGGTGAAATTTCGTTTACCGGCGGACGTGATATTCCGTACTTCCTGATTCCAATCTTTGCACCGATCGTAGGTGCCTGCCTGGGTGCAGCCATTTATCGCGGGTTGATTGCCCGCCACTTGCCAGAAGTAGCGCCGGCAGCCACTGACGCCCAAGCCACTACCCAAGTGGAAACCCAGGCTTCCTGATACCGACTTATGAAACGGGGCGCACGAGACCAACTGCCCGTTACCTGTCTCGCGCCCGGAACCACTCTCACATTCTGTAAGGCAATTTCAAATGACCGACATCCAGAATAAGAACTACATCATCGCGCTCGACCAAGGCACCACCAGTTCGCGAGCGATCATCTTCGATCGTGACGCCAACGTGGTTTGCACTGCACAGCGCGAGTTTCAACAGCACTACCCGCAACCGGGCTGGGTTGAGCACGACCCAATGGAGATTTTCGCCACCCAAAGTGCGGTGATGGTTGAGGCACTGGCCCAGGCCGGCCTGCATCACGACCAGGTTGCCGCCATCGGCATTACCAACCAGCGCGAAACCACCGTGGTATGGGACAAGGTCAGCGGCCGTCCGATCTACAACGCTATCGTCTGGCAGTGCCGACGCAGCACCGAAATTTGCGAGCAACTCAAGCGCGATGGCCACGAGCAGTACATCAGCGACACCACCGGCCTGGTCACCGATCCGTACTTCTCCGGCACCAAGCTGAAATGGATCCTGGACAACGTTGAAGGCAGCCGCGAGCGTGCGCGCAATGGCGAGCTGCTGTTCGGCACCGTCGACAGCTGGCTGATCTGGAAATTTACCGGCGGCAAAACCCACGTCACCGACTACACCAACGCCTCACGCACCATGCTCTTCAACATCCACACTCTGGAGTGGGATGCCAAGATGCTGGAGGTACTGGATATCCCGCGCGAAATGCTGCCTGAAGTGAAGTCGTCTTCAGAAATCTACGGCCGTACCAAAAGCGGCATTGCCATTGGCGGTATTGCCGGCGACCAGCAAGCGGCGCTGTTCGGACAGATGTGTGTGGAGCCGGGCCAGGCCAAAAACACCTACGGCACCGGCTGCTTTTTGCTGATGAACACCGGCACCAAGGCCGTCAAGTCGTCTCACGGCATGCTGACAACCATCGCCTGCGGCCCCCGCGGCGAAGTTGCCTACGCACTGGAAGGCGCAGTATTCAACGGTGGTTCCACCGTGCAATGGCTGCGTGATGAACTGAAAATCATCAACGACGCCCATGACACTGAATACTTCGCAAACAAGGTAAAAGACAGTAACGGCGTGTATCTGGTGCCTGCATTTACCGGCCTCGGCGCCCCTTACTGGGACCCGTATGCCCGTGGCGCACTGTTCGGTCTGACTCGCGGCGTACGCGTGGACCACATCATTCGTGCCGCACTGGAGTCGATTGCCTACCAGACACGGGACGTGCTGGACGCCATGCAGCAAGACTCGGGGGAACGCCTGAAGGCCTTGCGCGTAGATGGTGGCGCCGTGGCAAACAACTTCCTGATGCAGTTCCAGGCCGACATCCTGGGCACCCTGGTCGAGCGCCCGCAAATGCGCGAGACCACCGCCTTGGGCGCCGCCTACCTGGCCGGCCTGGCCTGTGGTTTCTGGGGCAGCCTGGATGAGTTGCGCGGCAAGGCCGTGATCGAGCGCGAATTCGAACCTGCACTGGACGAAACCAGTAAAGAGAAGCTCTACGCTGGCTGGAAAAAAGCGGTGAGCCGTACCCGTGACTGGGAACCCCACGAAGAAAGCAAATAAGTTTTCGGCACAGCTCTTCAGGTAAACGCAGGCAGCGGGCGCCATCGGCGCCTGCTGCGGCATCCATACTTGATAGCACCTGTGAGTAGCAGGCGGCGCTTTCCTGCGGCATCATGGGCGAATTTTGCTTCGCCGCCCAAAGGAAACTCCATGAATCTGCCTCCACGCCAGCAGCAGATCCTCGAACTCGTACGCGAGCGCGGTTATGTCAGCATCGAGGAAATGGCTCAGTTGTTCGTCGTAACACCGCAGACCATCCGCCGTGACATCAACCAGTTGGCAGAAGCTGATCTGTTGCGCCGCTACCACGGTGGGGCCGCCTATGACTCCAGTGTTGAAAACACCGCCTACGCCATGCGCGCCGACCAGATGCGCGATGAAAAACGCCGTATTGGCGAAGCCATTGCCGCCCAGATTCCTGACCACGCCTCGATTTTCATCAACATCGGTACCACCACCGAGTCGATTGCAAGGGCGTTGCTCAACCACAATCATCTAAAAATCATCACCAACAACCTGCACGTGGCCTCGATCCTCAGTGCCAAGGATGACTTTGAAGTCCTGATCGCCGGGGGCAAGGTGCGCCGCGACGGAGGCATCGTAGGCCAGGCCAGCGTCGACTTTATCAACCAGTTCAAGTTCGACTTCGCATTGGTAGGGATCAGCGGTATAGATTCCGATGGCAGCTTGCTGGACTTCGACTATCAGGAAGTCCGTGTATCCCAGGCCATCATCGCCAATGCCCGACAAGTGATTCTCGCTGCCGACTCCAGCAAGTTCGGCCGCAATGCAATGGTCCGCCTGGGCCCGATCACGCTGATTGATTGCCTGGTCACAGACCAGCCACCCGTACCAGAACTCGCTCAACTGCTGGCCCAGAACAAAATCCGCCTGGAAGTGGTTTAACCACTGAGTTCTATTGTTGCGGTTACTGCCCGGGACAGGCGTGCGGTGATTTCAAAAAAAGGGTTGCTCCGCAACCCTTCGCAGCCTGCCGCAGTGACTCCCCCTCTTTCGCCCATTAAATGTTCGAAATTTTTCCTTTTCCTACCCTTCGATGAGTTTTTTCAATCGAACGGTACTGGCTGCGCCCGCATTTATCCGCTACCATTTTCGAAAATGAACATTAATGTTCACATTCAAATATGCGTAAAGAACGCGAGGCCCACCTATGCCACTGACCACCTTGCCTGCCAACCCTCTCGCTGAGGTTTACGACGTTGCTGTGATTGGCGGCGGAATCAATGGCGTCGGGATTGCGGCAGACGCTGCCGGTCGCGGTCTGTCTGTGTTCCTTTGCGAAAAAGACGACCTGGCCAGCCACACCTCGTCGGCCAGCAGCAAGCTGATCCACGGCGGCTTGCGCTACCTCGAACATTACGAGTTTCGTCTGGTACGTGAAGCACTGGCTGAACGCGAAGTGCTGCTGGCCAAAGCCCCGCACATCGTCAAGCCCATGCGTTTCGTCTTGCCCCACCGCCCGCACCTGCGCCCGGCGTGGATGATCCGTGCAGGCCTGTTTCTGTATGACCACCTGGGCAAACGCGAAAAACTCGCCGGTTCCACCAGCCTCAAGTTCGGTGCGGACAGCCCCCTCAAAACAGAAATAACCAAAGGTTTTGAATACTCGGACTGCTGGGTCGATGACGCCCGCCTTGTGGTACTCAATGCTATGGCTGCACGGGAAAAAGGCGCCCACGTCCATACCCAAACGCGTTGCGTCGGTGCCCGTCGTAACAAAGGGTTGTGGGAAATGAACTTCGAACGTGCTGACGGCAGCCTGTTCTCGATTCGCAGCAAAGCGCTTGTGAATGCTGCCGGCCCTTGGGTCGCCAAGTTCATCAAGGACGACCTGAAGCTGGAGTCGCCTTATGGCATCCGCCTGATTCAGGGCAGCCACCTGATCGTACCCAAGCTGTATGACGCACCGAACGCGTTCATTCTGCAAAACGAAGACCAGCGGATCGTATTCACCATTCCGTACATGGATCAGTTCACCATCATCGGCACCACTGACCGTGAGTACACCGGCGACCCGGCCAAGGTCAGCATCACCGAGGAAGAAACCGATTACCTGCTCAATGTGGTCAACGCCCACTTCAAGCAGCAAGTGAGCCGTACCGACATCCTGCGAACGTATTCCGGTGTTCGCCCACTGTGCAATGACGAGTCCGACAACCCGTCAGCCGTAACCCGCGATTACACTCTCGCGTTGTCCGGCGCTCCGGGCGAAGCGCCACTGCTGTCCGTGTTCGGCGGCAAGCTGACCACCTACCGCAAGCTGGCCGAGTCAGCCATGGCGCAGCTGACGCCCTATTTCACCCAGATCAAGCCAAGCTGGACCGCCAGCGCAACGCTGCCCGGCGGCGAAGACATGACGACACCCAAAGCCTTGAGCGCAGCCCTGGTCAGCAAGCACAGCTGGCTGGATGCGGCTATTGCCAAGCGCTGGGCAATCACCTATGGCAACCGCTCATGGCGCCTGCTGGACGGCGTGCAGGGCTTGAGCGACATGGGCGAGCACATCGGCAGCGGTCTCTACAGCCGTGAAGTCGATTACCTGTGCAGTCAGGAATGGGCCCTGGAGGCACAGGACATTCTGTGGCGCCGGACCAAGCTGGGCTTGTTCACCACGGCTGAAGAGCAAGAACGCCTGACCCAGTACATGGCCACCCTGGGCCTCAAACACCGCAAGGAAGAAGCAGCCTAAGCACTATCGCCCTCAATCCCTGTGGGAGCTGGCACGCCAGCTCCCACAACATTGACTTGCCCTCTTCCCTATTCGGTTTTCCGAACGCTGCGCACTGCTTTGATTCGGCTTTCCGGGCATCCCTAGCCTGCACCCATCCTGAAACAATATATTAAATCCTTATAAATCAGCTAGTTATCCTAAATGTTCAGGTCTGGCATGACTCATGCTCTACACTTGGAGCCAAATGAATTAACAGTGCGTTTAACCTGTTAGGGCATTTGAAGTACAAAAGGGCCCGCAAACGGGCTCAATAAAAAAAACAATGTCGAGGAAACACCGATGCGCATCGTTCCGCAACTTTTGGGCGCAGCAATAGCTGCAGCTCTGATTAGCACTCCAGTTTTTGCAGCCGAATTGACCGGCACACTGAAGAAAATCAAAGAATCCGGCACCATCACCCTTGGGCATCGTGACTCCTCCATCCCGTTTTCATACATCGCGGACGCATCCGGCAAGCCGGTTGGCTACTCCCACGATGTGCAACTGGCAATCGTCGAAGGCCTGAAAAAGCAGCTCGACATGCCCGACCTCAAGGTCAAGTACAACCTGGTCACTTCCCAGACCCGTATCCCGCTGGTGCAGAACGGCACCGTTGACGTTGAGTGTGGTTCCACCACCAACAACGTTGAACGCCAACAGCAAGTGGACTTCTCGGTTGGCATCTTCGAAATCGGTACACGCCTGCTGTCCAAAAAGGACTCGCCTTACAAGGACTTCGCTGACCTGAAAGGCAAGAACGTCGTCACCACCGCCGGCACTACATCTGAGCGCATCCTCAAGGCGATGAACGCCGACAAGCAGATGGGCATGAACGTGATCTCGGCAAAAGACCACGGCGAAGCCTTCAACATGCTTGAGTCGGGCCGTGCTGTTGCTTTCATGATGGACGACGCCCTGCTGGCCGGTGAAATGGCCAAGGCCAAGAAGCCGACTGACTGGGCCGTTACCGGTACTCCACAGTCGTTCGAAATCTACGGTTGCATGCTGCGCAAAGGCGACCCGGACTTCAAGAAAGCCGTGGATGACGCCATCGTTGCCTACTACAAGTCGGGCAAAATCAACGACACCTACAACACCTGGTTCCAGTCGCCTATCCCGCCAAAAGGCCTGAACCTGATGTTCCCTATGAGCGATGAGCTCAAGGCACTGATTGCCAACCCAACCGACAAGGCAGCAGACGACAAGCCGGCAGAAGAAAAGAAATCCTGATTTCTGGCTTCTGATACCCCGGGCGTGAGCTATCACGCCCGGGGGGTTTGCCGACCACCTTGTACTAAGCTTCTTATTGCATTAGAGAACACTCGAACCGCTGGTTATCGAGCGGGTTTTGTGTGCCCGACAACCTGTCGGGTGAGAACGGATTCCCTGAAGCAAGTGCTTGTTTATAGACCCACCTGAGGGGAGACCCTGCATGAATTACAACTGGGACTGGAGCGTGTTCTTCAAGTCCACCGGCGTAGGCAGCGAGACGTATCTCGACTGGTTTATTTCCGGTTTGGGCTGGACCATCGCTATCGCTGTTGTCGCCTGGATTGTCGCGTTGATCCTGGGTTCGCTGCTGGGCGTCATGCGCACGCTGCCTAACCGTTTTATCGCGGGCATTGCCACGGTTTACGTGGAAGTTTTCCGTAACGTACCGCTGCTGGTTCAACTGTTTATCTGGTACTTCCTGGTACCCGATCTGCTGCCGCCTGACTTGCAGGAGTGGTACAAGCAGGACCTGAACCCGACCACCTCGGCTTACCTGAGCGTTGTCGTGTGTCTGGGCCTGTTCACCGCCGCACGGGTTTGCGAACAGGTGCGTACCGGTATTGAAGCGCTGCCCCGTGGTCAGGAAGCTGCTGCCCGCGCCATGGGTTTCAGCCTGCCTCAGATCTACTGGAACGTACTGCTGCCGCAAGCCTATCGCATCATCATTCCACCGCTCACCTCCGAGTTCCTGAACGTGTTCAAGAACTCGTCCGTGGCCTCGTTGATCGGCTTGATGGAACTGCTGGCACAAACCAAACAGACGGCCGAGTTTTCCGCCAACCTGTTTGAAGCCTTCACCCTGGCCACACTGATTTACTTCACCTTGAACATGAGCCTGATGCTGTTGATGCGCCTGATCGAGAAGAAAGTAGCAGTACCCGGCCTGATGTCTCTGGGGGGCAAATAATGGACTTCTTCGATTTCAGCGGGATTGTCCCCGCCCTGCCCGGTCTGTGGAACGGCATGGTCATGACCTTGAAACTCATGGTCATGGGCGTCGTCGGCGGTGTCGCTCTGGGCACCGTGCTGGCATTGATGCGTTTGTCGTCAAGCAAGTGGATGGCCAACCTGGCCGGCGCTTATGTGAACTACTTCCGCTCGATCCCGCTGCTGCTGGTGATTACCTGGTTCTACCTGGCCGTACCATTCGTCCTGCGCTGGATCACCGGCAAGGACACCCCGATCGGCGCATTCGAGTCGTGCCTCGTGGCCTTCGTCATGTTCGAAGCCGCGTACTTCTGCGAAATCGTGCGAGCCGGCGTACAAGCCATCCCGAAAGGCCAGATGGGTGCTGCCAAGGCACTGGGCATGACTTACGGCCAGGCCATGCGCCTGATCATCCTGCCCCAGGCCTTTCGCAAAATGACCCCGTTGCTGCTGCAACAGAGCATCATTTTGTTCCAGGACACCTCGCTGGTTTACACGGTTGGCCTGGTGGACTTCCTCAATGCTTCGCGCTCCAGTGGCGACATCATCGGCCGCTCCAATGAGTTCCTGATCTTCGCCGGTCTGGTGTATTTCATCATCAGCTTTTCCGCCTCGCTGCTGGTCAAGCGTCTGCAAAAAAGGTTTGCCGTATGATCTCGATCAAGAACATCAACAAGTGGTACGGGGACTTCCAGGTACTGACCGATTGCAGTACTGAAGTCAAAAAGGGCGAAGTGGTCGTCGTGTGCGGCCCGTCCGGCTCGGGCAAGTCGACCCTGATCAAGTGCGTCAACGCCCTTGAGCCGTTCCAGAAAGGCGACGTTGTGGTCGATGGCACGTCCATTGCCGACCCGAAGACCAACCTGCCAAAACTGCGCTCGCGGGTTGGCATGGTGTTCCAGCATTTCGAACTGTTCCCGCACATGACCATCACCGAAAACCTGACCATCGCGCAGGTCAAGGTCTTGGGTCGCAGCAAGGCCGAAGCCACCAAAAAAGGCCTCGAACTGCTTGAGCGCGTTGGCCTGTCGGCGCACGCCCACAAGCACCCGGGCCAGCTTTCGGGTGGTCAGCAACAACGTGTGGCAATCGCCCGCGCCCTGGCCATGGACCCGATCGTCATGCTGTTTGACGAACCGACCTCGGCTCTGGACCCGGAGATGGTCAACGAAGTGCTCGACGTGATGGTGCAACTGGCCAACGAAGGCATGACCATGATGTGCGTAACCCACGAAATGGGCTTTGCACGCAAAGTGGCCGACCGCGTGATCTTTATGGACCAGGGCAAAATTGTCGAAGACTGTCAGAAAGAAGAGTTCTTCGGCGACGTAACCGCCCGCTCCGAGCGCGCCCAGCACTTCCTCGCCAAAATCCTGCAGCACTAAGCGACCTGATAGGGAAATGTATTTCCTGTGGGAGCGGGCTTGCTCGCGATGGTATCGACCGGAGCTTTCTTATAGACCGAGTCGCCTGCATCGCGAGCAAGCCCGCTCCCACCTTAGATCTGCGCTGAACTCTGTTTCAGTGGTTGACCCAAGGCATCTGTGATGAAATGCGACCCCACTCTTTATCGCGGTGCTCCGCCCTCACTTGCCGTGAAACCTCGTCTGCTCCGTCATTTCCTGTTGCCGCCGCTGATCATCCTGTTGACCATCGGGCTGGGCTACGCGGGCTATCGCGTCAGCGAACACTTCGGTATCCGCGCGCTCGGCGAAAACGGCGAACGCCAGCTTGAACTTCATGCCCGCACCGTCGAGAGCGAACTGGGCAAATACACCTACCTGCCCAGCCTGCTGGAGCTGGAGTCCAGCGTCTCTGAATTACTGGCTGACCCGACCGTGCAAAACCGGGTCACCGTCAATCAATACCTCGAAGGCCTCAACCGTCGCAGCCGCAGCCGGGCCATCTATGTGCTCGACACCACCGGCCGTGTAATGGCCACCAGCAACTGGCGTGATACCGACAGTTATCTGGGCGAAGACCTGTCATTTCGCGCCTACTTCCAAGACGCCGTGCGCGGCCAGCCGGGACGCTTTTACGGGATCGGCAGCACCTCCGGCGAGCCCGGCTATTACCTGGCCCACGGCCTCGAAGAACAAGGCAAGATCATTGGTGTAGCGGTGATCAAGGTCCGCCTCGAAGCCCTGGAAGAACGCTGGCAACGCGCCCGTCTCGAAGCCTATGTGAGCGACGAAAACGGCATCATCATCCTGTCCAGCGACCCGTCCCGACGGCTCAAGTCCGTACGCCCGCTCACCGCGGAAACCAAAGAGAAACTGGCCCGCAGCCTTCAGTACTACTGGTGGCCGCTCAATGAGCTGGAGCCGCTGGAACGCGAGCATCTGGCCGAAGGGGTGGAGAAAGTCACCTTTGCCACCAACAGCGAAGTGGTCACTGACCAGCAGGAAGTCAGCTACCTGGCGCAAACCCGCAAGCTCAATGACACCCCGTGGGACATCACCCTGCTCACGCCCTTGCAGGACCTGCGCCGGGAAGCGGCGAATCAGGGCATGCTGGTGGCGGTCGCATTCGCCTTTCTGGCCTTTCTGCTGATTGCCTGGAACGAACGGCGCAAAGTCATCGCCACCCGCCTCGCAGCCCGCGAAGCCCTGCAGGAAGCCAACAACCAGCTGGAACGTAAAATCGCCGAACGCACCACTCACTTGCGAGCCAGCAACGAACGGCTCAAGGGCCAGATCCGTGAACGGCGCCAGGCTGAAGACACCCTGCGCCGGGCCCAGGATGAACTGGTACAAGCCGGTAAACTGGCCGCCATCGGGCAGATGTCCACCAGCATTGCCCATGAATTGAATCAGCCTTTGGCGGCCTTGCGCACGCTGTCGGGCAATACCGTGCGCTTCCTTGAGCGCGGCAATCTCGAGGTCGCCGCCGAGAACCTCAGTACCATCAACAACCTGGTCGACCGCATGGGCCGCATCACCGCCAACCTGCGCTCGTTTGCCCGCCGTGGCGATGACCATGGCCAGGCCAGCCTGGGCAAGGCTGTGGATGCAGCCCTGCAACTGCTCGCCAGTCGCCTGGAAGAGTCCGGCGTACAGCTGCAACGCGATCTCAGTGATGAGCCACTCAAGATTGACCAGACCCGGCTTGAGCAAATCCTGGTCAACCTGATTGGTAACGCACTGGACGCCATGCAGGGGCAGTCGACCCCGCCCCGGCTATGGCTGGAGGGCGAAACCCGTGAAGACAAATACCGCCTGCAAGTGCGCGATAACGGCCCCGGGATTGAGCCAGAAGCCCGCAAACATTTATTTGAACCCTTCTTCACCACCAAACCCGGCGAACAGGGCCTGGGCCTGGGCTTGACCCTGTCGGCCAGCCTGGCCGCAGCCGCTGGCGGCAACCTCAGTGTCGAGTTCCCGGCCAGTGGTGGTGTCGCATTTGTCCTTCTTTTACCGCTGGTGCAACCCGCTAAGGCCGAGTCGATATGAATAATGAGCTGACCGTCCTGATTGTTGAGGACGACCCCCATGTCCTGCTCGGATGCCAACAGGCGCTGGCACTCGAAGACATTCGCAGCGAAGGCGTAAGCAGTGCCGAGCAGGCCCTGGCGCTGGTGGGCGATAACTTCCCCGGCATCGTCATCAGTGACATCCGCCTGCCCGGGATCGATGGCCTGGAACTGCTCAAACGCCTCAAGGCTCGCGACCGCAGCCTGCCGGTGGTGCTGATTACCGGGCATGGCGATATTTCCATGGCCGTGGGTGCCATGCGCGATGGCGCCTATGACTTCATGGAGAAGCCGTTTTCCCCAGAACGCCTGGTCGACGTTGCCCGCCGCGCGCTGGAGCAACGCAGCCTGGCGCGGGAAGTGTGGTCATTGCGCCGGCAACTGGCAGAACGGGACTCCCTTGAAGGACGAATCATCGGGCGCTCGCCCGCCATGCAGCAGTTGCGCGAACTGATTGCCAACGTCGCCGACACCTCCGCCAACGTACTGATTGAAGGTGAAACAGGCACGGGCAAAGAACTGGTCGCCCGCTGCCTGCACGACTTCAGCCGGCGCCAGCCCCAGCAGTTTGTTGCCCTCAACTGCGGTGGTTTGCCCGAAAACCTGTTTGAAAGCGAGATTTTCGGCCACGAAGCCAACGCATTCACCGGCGCCGGCAAACGCCGCATCGGCAAAATCGAACACGCCCATGGCGGTACGCTGTTTCTCGACGAAGTCGAAAGCATGCCGCTTAACCTGCAAATCAAACTGCTGCGGGTATTGCAGGAGCGCACCCTGGAGCGACTGGGCTCTAACCAGAGCATCGATGTGGATTGCCGGGTAATCGCGGCCACCAAGTCCGACCTCGACCAACTGAGCAAAGTCAGCCAGTTCCGCAGCGACCTGTACTACCGCTTGAACGTCGTCACCCTTGAACTTCCGCCGTTGCGCGAGCGCCGCGAAGACATCCTGCAGCTGTTCGAGTACTTCCTGCAGCAGTCGTCCCTGCGTTTCGACCGCGAAACCCCCGAGCTGGACAACCAGACCCTGTCCAGCCTGATGAGCCATGACTGGCCGGGTAACGTGCGTGAGCTGCGCAACGTGGCGGAGCGATTCGCCCTGGGCCTGCCCGCGTTCAAAAAACCGGGCAGCAATGTCGCCCAGGGGCTCGGCTTTTCGGAAGCGGTCGAGGCCTTCGAGCGCAATTTGCTCAACGACGCCTTGCAGCGCAGCAGCGGCAACCTGACCCAGGCCAGCCAGGAGCTGGGGATGGCCAAGACCACACTGTTCGACAAAGTCAAAAAATACGGGCTGGCTCACTAATGGATTTGATTCTGAAAGCTGCCCTTGGTGCTGGCGTGGTGATCATTCTGGCAATGCTGGCCAAGACCAAAAACTACTACATCGCGGGGCTTGTACCGCTGTTCCCGACCTTTGCCCTGATTGCCCACTACATCGTCGGCAAAGGGCGCTCACTGGACGACCTGAAAACCACCATCGTCTTCGGCATGTGGTCGATCATTCCCTATTTCGTGTACCTGGCGGCCCTGTACCTGCTGGTGGACCGTATGCGGCTCGAAACGTCACTGGCCCTGGCCGCCGTGGCGTGGCTGATGGCTGCCACCGTGCTGGTCAGCGTATGGGTGCGGTTGCATTGATTGACCCCCTGTGGGAGCGAGCCTGCTCGCGAAGATCATTCGTGAGCAGGCTCACTCCCACAGGGGGGCTTGACCGGGAACAGAGTCTCCACACTGCGTTCGGTCAACGGATCGTGTAGCTCACATGCAGAATAATGTCGTTCAAACTGAGCAACATCGCCTTCTGGCTGCCTTGAGCATTGGGGAACACCAGTGAGAACTCCCCTTGGTCGACTGGCAAGCCTTCAAACGGCAGGTATTGCCCATCGTTGAAGTCCAGCATGAATTGCCCGCTGTCATCCAGACCATGGGACAACGCCACCGCATTGCAGCCATTGGCCAACTGATGGGAACTGTTGTAGCGCAACACGGCCTGCACGTTTTCGTATGGCCCCAACAGGGCTGGCAGCGACACGCTGAGGCTCTTGATCAAACGACGGCCTCCAAGGTTAAGGTGGGCTGGATAGTCGTCCAGAATATTCAGACTCACCAGTTGGAAGGTCACGACCAGATTATTGTCGCTGTCCAGAACTGCCCCCGCAGACTGCTCAGTTATTTCACGGCCCACGACAGCCAGGCTATCAGGTGTCAGCAACTGCCTGATGGTGTCGATCAACTGCGGGTCGAGGGTGCGCAGCGACGCTGTTTTACGCACCTGCAGAGCACGCTGGTCCCAGCTCAGATAAGCCGCTTCCATTTGCTGCAGGCTCAGTAACTGGCTTTCGCCGGCCAGCAGCCCTTGGTACAGATCGCTCCAGTTGCCGGGGCGCAGGTAGTTGCGATTGTCCAGGGTTTCCCAGCGCAAGCTGACCTGAGCCTGTGTACACAGGGCCGACACTGAATCGTAGAGCTGGTAATACAAAGTGGACATACGCGCAGCCTGCCAATTGAACAGGGCCTGACCGGTGAAGCGAGTGGTCAGCACTTCCAGCACCGCGTCGTTGTAAGCCTGTTCCAGTTCGGTTTGCTGGCGTTGTTTGTTGGCCATGGCGATCTGTTCGTTGAGCGACGCGATCTGGGTGGTGATCACCTCACCCTCACGCCGCGCCTGATCACGCTGCAAGTCCCACTCTTGAAGCCGACGACGGAACTGCTCGGAGCTATCGAGCTTGACGGCTTCGCCCTGCATCGCATTTGAAGTCAGGCGTAACACATCACTGAAAGCATCCACCAGGCCGCCCACTTCACCCCACCCGACGGCCATCCCCGCAACATTGGGCAGCAGATTCAGCCCCCCGGCGGTAAGGCGCAGCACGCCTGAGGTGGTTTCAAGGAAGACCGCGTTACTGCGCAAGTCCATTGCACGCTGTTCGCTCGCGGAAATATTCTCCGCATACAACGCATCATAATGTTGCTGGCGCGCCAGGGTCGCAGCCTGGGTGTCTTGCAGGCCGGTCAGGGTATGTTGCAATGAGGCCAGATTGGCCATATGCACTTCGCCCATCAGGGCCAGCAAGCCGCCTTGCTGGGTTTGTTGCAGCACGTTCAACGCATCGGCGTCGCGCCGCTCCAGCACCCCTTGCAGGTTGGCGCCGAACTGGATGACCTGCTGCACAGCATTGCGCGCACGATCCAGCAACACCATGAAGCGTTGCGGCCACAGCACCGGGGTGCCCCCGGCTTGTGCGCCTCCCGCGCCGTCGCCAGCCAGACGTGCCAGCTGAAGCGCTTTGGGGTCCATGGGAGTCTCGAACAATTCCAGCGACAGCGGATGACCATCAATGGACAGGTGACGACGCAGATTGTAGAGGCGCCCTTCAAAACGATCCCAATAAGCCAGCACCGCACTGTCGACCGGTGGCCGGAACGGCCCGTTGACCACCGCGATCTGCCGCGGCGAAGCGGGTGGCAGCAGCGCTGAATCCTCCTCAACCAATTGTTCCAGCTCCAGTAATCGCAGGTTGGTCGCGGTGCTGGCAGCCTCAAGCGTCGGCGCATTCCACGCCAGCGCCAGCGGCAGTTCCGGCCGCGTACCGAGCAATTGCAGGGCCTGCACGTACCACATTTTGGCCTCGGCCAAGCTGTCCCGGGTTTGCTGGCGATACAGTTGATCACCGCGGGCCGCCAACAGCTCCAGCTCGCGCAGGAACACAGCCAACTTGTAGTTCATGGGGTCGGCGGTGGCGATCACGTCCGGGTCATCGGTGTCGACCGGAGATGAGGGGCCCCAGGTCACATCTTCCTGCAGCGGCCGTACATTGCAGTAGCGCGGTTTAGAGCCGCTCATTTGCAGTACGCCGGCGGCGTTGCGATAACCCGCCGGGTCGAACAGGCGCTTGAACCAGCGGTCGGCTTCATCGAAGCGCTGTTCAGCCAGTAGGCGGTTGGCAATCAAGAATGGCGCGTGGAAGAACAGCTCCCAGGTATACAGGCCCACCCCGCCTTCGAAACTGACTTTACGATTGATGGCGCCCCCTTCGTACCCAGCCGGATCGATAAACATCTGCTGCACATCCCACGACAGCAGTGCATCTACCCCCTCCAGCATTTTTTGTTCCAGCAAGGGCCCGGCCAGTGTGGTGAGTGTGTATTCTCTATGGCTGCCGGGCATCGTATAGAGCATTTGGGTGCGGCCAGCGCTGTTGAATGCTGTGGGAATCCATAAATGAGCACCGGGGGCGATGTTAGTGACTATTGGGGAAGTGCCGTTATGGCTCCTTTGCAAAGGAATTTCCCTATCAATTCTCTGCACAAGATCTTGATTGGTGATTGATAACGATATCAGCATTATCGTGTACGAAGCATCCAGAGCAAAGTCTGCGAATGCACAAGATGTTGTTACCTGATAATTTTTGCTTATACCATCCGCAAGAACAATCGTGTACCTCGCCAACTGCGAACCCGACTTATAGATACCAAAAACAACACTGACACTCCAATTTTGACTCCCAAAGGCAGTAATGGACAGTTTAAGTGATCCATTGCTGGACAAAAAACTCATACTGGTAAGGGTAAATAAAGCAAGTGCAACGCCTATGTTATAACTAAAACTTGTTACTACCCATGACTGGGTGGGCGGAGTAGAAGGCGCCCAACTTAATGGCTGGCGCACAGGGATATCTGCATAATTAGAAAATTGCAAATCATCATAAGTAAAGTTCAATGTGATCGCTGTGCCAGGTGAGTCGATCACCTGTAAAAGTTTGCTGAATCGATACAGGCTTAGTCCATTATGCGTTCTAAGGAATACACCCAACACGGGTTCACTATTGGCTACCGTACTTCTTAATTCGGCCGAAAAAACCTCATCAGGATGGTTATTTATAGGCCAGGTACGCAGGCTCCATTGCCCATTGGGCCTCAAGGTTGCGATCTGCAGCTCGCGAACCATGTGCACTTCAGTATCAAATACGCCGCTACTTTCATGCGTCGTGGCGTCCATTGCATACTCATGCACGCATAGCACATGCAGACGATTGGCAAAGAACACAATCGAAGGAACGCTATCCGCTAACGGCTGCAGCGGCGCATCAATCTTGAGCCATTGGCTCCACGACGCGATATTGCGCACTTTGGCATTGGTACCGTGATCCGTGTTGTCGACCCGACGCCAGTAATATTCACCGGGTGTACCGGGAATGCTGCCCAGGAAATACGCCACGCCTTTCTGATTAGCCGGTTCGACCTGATACCCCGCGTCATAACGGATATCCAGCACTTTGCGCAGCCCGCTCACATACTGGGTAAAGGCCTGCTCCACACGCTCTTCGGTGATACGGCCCTGGTTGATGGCGGTTTCCAGCTCTTCAAACAACTGAGTCTTGTTGTACCGCAACTCAGGGTCGATATAGCTGGCCGGGTAATACAGCAGCCGCTGCAAACCCGCCCAGGAAGCATAACGTTTGTTATAAGCGTTCCAGCGGCTGAAATAACCGGTCTCGCGGGAGGCTTGCTGCATCGCAATCAAATCCAGGTTCGGCTCCAGCTGCTCGCGGCAGCGGTGCAAGTACAACTGGGCACTGGCCACGGCTTCGGCAATACGGCTGGTCTTGATCTGCCCGGATACCTTCGGATCAAGCAGCAGGTATTCGTACAGGTCCTCGGCGGTCGTGATCTTGTCCGCCAGTGTGCCCAAACCTCGTTGGGGGATCACATGCTTGAGGTAATAAGGCACCAGAGCATCACGCCGGGATTCGTTCAGACCGGCCAATAGTTTCTCGTTCATAGCAGTTTCTCCCGGGTTAGCCGTGTGCGGCGGCAATGACTTTGGCGGCGATCACCGCGAGCGTTTCCTGACTGACAGTGACGGACTCAGTGAGTTTGGCGACCCACAACAGATCCGTCGGAGACAGACCAAGGCGCTGACTTAATTTCATTCTTTGCAGCAAGGGCAACAGCGCCGCAAAACTGCGTGGCACATTGCCATTCATCAACACAAGGGTTTGCGTCAGGTCCCAGCCATGCAGGTCGCTGATCTGTTGCGCGGCAACGTCCAGCGTCAGGACCGGATCCTGCGCAGCTGCGTGCTGCAGGAAACCTCGGGCATCGGCCACCTCGGCGACCAACTCCCGTTGCCACTTGCGATAACGTGACAGCTGCAACAACAACTGCAGTGTCAAGATCGGGGGGTTCAGTTCGCCGGTCAGGGCTGAAGGTATGGCTGCACTTGCTGGCAGCAGCACATCCAGATCCTGCTCACCCAACTGGGCCCAATGGCAGACCTGGGCGAACTGGCGCATCAGATAGGCGTATTGCACCGCTTGGGGCAGCGCATCCAGCGTGACCGTGCCCAGACCAACACGCTCGATGTCTGCCCAGAAGCTCATCAGGTTGTAGCCTTGCAGGGACGGCGCCATGGCCGCAGCCACAGCGTCGACCCAGACCAGGGCGGCAGTGGCGATGTTGGGTTTGAGGTTGAACTCGGCGCCGATATGGCGCGCCAGTTGGGTGCGCAGAACAGCGTCTTCAGTAGCCTGGCGCGCCGCTTCGACCACTGCGCGACCGGTCAGGGTGCTGTAGATGTTGGCGATAAACACCTGCAGCTCCGG